>JAWJLM010000122.1 GCA_040191315.1 Bacillaceae bacterium S4-13-56
ACTGTGACCTATACTGAGCTAGTTGGATAATCAGAAATTAAAATTCTTGTTCAACATTAGGGGCTTGTATTCCTAAAGATGAGTCATTTTAATTCCGAAAATATGCTTCATATTCAAAGTTTAGATTTTCAATTTTATTTTTTGCTATCGGTTCGATAGTAGCAGCTAATTAATTATAGCAGGAAAAATGAAATAACTAGCACCCCATGTGTTGCCACGTACTGGTTGCTCATCTGGAAAGTGCAGATTGTTCACGAGGAAGAAATAAAATGCGAAGTACTGGTGTTAAAGGGTTTAAGAGCATTTAAAGTTTCTGGGTTTGTAGGCTTGAAATGCTCATTTTTGGGCTAGAAAATGTACATAGTTCAGATTTATTATTAAGATAATACGTCATTACGTGAATAAACTTTGTCAGGAGAGAAAGTAATGGTCAAAGCAGAATTGAGCTATAACCCATATTTGCTTGAAACTAAAGTTAAATTTAATGGACAAGACCCGAAAATAAATAGTCTTGTTGAGAAATTCCAAGAAGGGAAATTGCATGATTGGATTACAGAAATACCAGCTGTTTTTTATAATGAGATGAATGGTTACGATTTTGATCTAGATTTTTCAGGGACAAAAGCTGATTTTGAGGAATTAGAACAAGCATTTGTGGATTCAAGGGTTAGCACCAAGCCCGAAACAAAAGCTAGCGGTGAAATAGTCCCTGCTGAAGTGAGGATTTTCTTTAAGAATGAAATAGAAAATTCACGTAAAAAAAGCAAAGAGATTGATGATTTATTAACATGGCTAAACACAACGCCAAATCGAAAATTTGATAATGCTCGTTTTAGATTTGAGAATTCCGAATTATTCGATGAACCATTTTCATATTTGTTAATTCAAGCGTCAAATATAGATACTTCTGTATTTGATGGCTTAGATTTTACTTTAGAAAATGCAAATACTATTAATGAGTTACCTAAGGATTTAGCCAACACACCGATTCTTTTTTATATTGATAAAAACACCAGGGCAGAATTTCTAAATTTCTTAGACATTGTTCAATCAAGACAAGACGTTAATGAAAAACAAATATTTTTCTTTATCCATCTTGATTTGAATAATAAGACGCAAATCGAAAGAATAATTCAAGATAAAGGAATAGCGCATCCCCAAATTGTTTCTGCCTTGAATGATAAAAAGGTAAGCGTTTTCTTAGATATTTATCCAATTGCAGACTATGTAGCAGAGTCAATAAAGGTCTTTAGGAAAGAGTTTGATTCACTTTCAAAAATTCTTGAAGTGGAAAATGAAGAGTCAAGAATTCAAAACGCTGATGTTCACAAACAAATTGATTCATTGGAAGAATCAATTCAAAAATTAAAGGATGTCAATGAAAGCTTCATCCAAAGAGATAATTTGGAAGTTCCATCAACGTTAACTGCCGCAAAAATTAAACTTAGCGACAAGATTCAAAACTGGAGAAAAAAGAAAAATAAATATAATAATGACGAAGTAGCTACTAATGCAGCAAGAGATTACTCAGCGGATTTATCTATTTATTTTAAAGCGTTTATAACTGAAGTGAATGCCATATTCGAGGCTGAAAAAGAGGAGATCTTCAGATCGTTTTCTTCGTTATATGATTTTGCAGATGCATTCGATGGTTTTGAACCATCGGGAAAAATTGTTTTTGATTTCTCTAGGTATGATATTCGTGATTTAACAAATGAATTCTTATCTTTCAGGGAAGAACGAATGGTAGAACAACCAGAAGATTTGTTTGGTTTGGCAAAGAAATTGTTTGATAAACAAGTCGAACCAAGACCGCTAGTGCCTGAAATAACTTATTCAATTAGTAAGTGGCGTGATAAAACTAGTGAAATTACTATTCCTAAAGCAGAAGAAATGATAGATGCAGTTTCAGATGCATTGAAAATATTTTATGATGATGTTGCGATAGATTATCATGAACATCTTGAAAAATTAATTACTGAAAAGACATCACAAAAAGAAGAGACATTGGATCGACTCTCTGATGAAGAACGTAAATTACAGAAAGATAATGATTGGTTGGCGAAATTGGACGATCAGTTGAAAAAAATTGAGAGAGGCTAAGCTGATGATAGATAAGGAATTAATGCAATCCCAAGGTGGAGAACTAGTTTACCAGAATTTATCTCCAGAAGAACAGCTAGATGTCAAGTTAGATATCATCGACGAAACGATTCGTCGAAGAGAACTATCTCGTTTGACGGAGATGGAGATTGTCCCATTTGAGAATTTGGGATTGCCATCGCTCGAAGAAGATTTCATTAATAATGTTCGTCTACATAAAATCACAGAGATGGTTTATCAAAAAGGTGAGTTAGTGACCGATAAATTTACGACAGTCTTTAATACGCTTCAAACCTATAAATCATCGGTGTTCGTGGTGATTGATTCCAATGGTAAGCAAATGGATTTTTATCTTGGAGTTCGGTCTAATGGCGATAATCGTTCCACGGTAACATTAGGAGATACCTTAAAAAATACACTTGTAGGGCATTTTCCAGGTGTGAAAATCGAAAATGAAGATCGTTCTAAAATTGCAGCATTATCAACTAGAATTGCTAAGCAACATAATGTTGCTTCAGTTAGTATCGTCGGTAACAACAAAAATGATAAGGAACAAGGAAATGAACAGTTTGTTCAAGGGTTAGAAAAACTTGCTCTTGCTATGCACGGTCGACAATTTACGGGGATAATTGTTGCTCAGAATTCATCTTTTGATGAAATTCAAAAGGTGAGAAAGAGCTATCAAAGACTTTATACGGAATTATCTCCATTACAAAAAGTACAATTAAATGATAGTATTTCAAATTCTCAATCAACGAGCAAATCATTCTCTGAGATGAATGGTAAACAAAAGGCAGCAATGATTGCTGGAACGACTTCGGGAGTCGTTGGTGCAGCGGCTGGTATTGCCATTGCTAACCCAATAGGAATTATGCTTGGTGGTCAAATCGGTGGAACATTAGGTGGACTATTCCAATCACTTGCACCAAATGCTCAAGTCACTGAATCATCTTCAAGTTCGGTTGCAAAAACGGTAGAGAATAAATCAATCACAGATATGCTACAACTTATTGATAGTCAGCTTAAAAGAACAAATGAGTTTGATAGTTATGGGATGTGGAATGTTGCAGGATACTTTATTTCTGATGATATGTCTGCTGCTGAGATTGCTGCAAGTAACTATCGTTCGTTGATGAACGGTGAAAACTCTGGTCGTGAAGTGTCTGCTATCAACTCTTGGCGCAGTAACTTCAATAATTTTGAGGACTTGACTCTATACTTATCTCGATTTGTTCATCCACAGTTTATATATGGTGGGAATGTGCTAACCAATGCCTCAACAGCCGTTAGTGGTAAAGAACTTGGACTTCACTTGGGCTTGCCTCGAAATACAGTGCCAGGTATGCCTGTAATTGAACATGCTGAATTTGGTAAAGAGGTTAATTCTTATCAATTGTTCCCGAAGAAGTTTAGTGATAATCCAAAAGAACGCATTACGTTAGGTAAAGTGTTTGATCTAGGCCAAATCACGGACAAAACAGTGGAACTTGATAATCATAGTTTGAATATGCATACCTTAATTACGGGATCAACTGGATCTGGCAAGAGTAACACGGTTTATCAATTACTCAATGAATTACACCAAGACGAAATTCCATTCCTAGTTATTGAACCAGCGAAAGGGGAGTATAAGGACGTATTTGGAAATTGGGATGATGTAAATGTTTACTCAACAAATCCAAATATTGCACCATTGATTAACTTAAACCCATTCAAGTTTCCAGAATCAATTCACGTACTTGAACACGTAGATGGTTTAGTTGAAATATTCAGTGTATGTTGGCCAATGTATGATGCAATGCCAGCCTTTTTCAAAAACGCAATTTTGAAATCATATGAAGAAGTTGGTTGGGATTTGGGCTCTTCAACTTTTGAAGTTGATGAAATCGAATACCCTGACTTTGAAATTCTTGCGGAACAACTTGAAAAATTAATTGGTGAAACTGACTATTCTGCGGAGGTCAAAGGAAACTACATCGGTGCTTTAACTACTCGAGTCAAGTCTCTTACCATTGGATTGAACAAATTCATCTTTACAAATGAACAAACCCCGTACGAAAAACTCTTTGATGAGAATTGCATCTTAGATATTAGCCGTGTTAAATCTAGTGAAACTAATGCACTCATCATGGGGCTTATGGTATATATTTTGAATGAATATAGGGTTGATCGGAAGTCAGAAAATAATGTTGGGCTTAAACACGTTACAGTACTTGAAGAAGCCCATAATCTTTTGAAGAACACATCAGCCAGTGGGGAATCTGATTTAATTGGTAAGTCAGTTGAAATGTTGACTAACACAATTGCAGAGATTCGTACTTATGGTGAAGGTTTCATTATTGTTGACCAATCACCTTCATCAGTTGATATCGCTGCAATTAAGAATACGAATACCAAGCTTGTTTTGCGTACACCTGAAGCAAACGACCGTGAAGCAGTAGGACGCTCTATGGGATTAACGCCTGATCAAGTTAATGAAATTGCTAAATTGCCAAGTGGTGTGGCTGTCGTTTATCAAAATGACTGGATCAGTCCGGTTCTGACGATGGTTGATAAAGCTAATGTCAAAGAGAGTCCATATATCAATGAGAATCCCACTGTAATCAAGCCGCTTCGTGAGTCTCGAACGGAAATAATTAAAGCAATCATGGAACCGTGGTTGCCCCATGACCAAATCAAACACGACGAACTAAATAGTGCTTTGAATAGTTTAGAAGTTTCTCGTGTAAATAGAAAACTTTTGAGTATTATGATTTCAACCTATACGAACCATCAAGGTCATATGATCTGGGATGAACGTTCAATCCCTACACTACAAAATCTGTTATTCGACATTCTTTCATTGTTCAAAACAACATTTGATGACTTTGTTGAGCTAGGAAATCCAGATAGATTGAGAGTATTCGTTCAAAAGAAAACTACAGGACTTATGAAAGAACAAATTGATGAAATTTGTAGTGTGTTAACGATGGAGGGAGCGAATGATGGGAATTGATTTTGGCAAAACTCTTGACGCAATTGGCGATGGGGTTAAAAATGTTGGAGAAACAGCACATAAATCTTTGGAAGATTTTCATAAGAATTTTGTGTCTAAAATTACTCCAAAGGATGGAAAGTTCGGGGATGCAACGAAGTTTGTGACGGAAATGGTTCCTGGTGTTTCTGAATACAAAGCAATCCGCGAAGGAGATTGGAATGCTTTTGCAGTAGCAGCTGGAATTGATGTTGCAATGATAGGTGTTACTGTTGCGACTGCTGGCATAGGAACTGGGGCAGCTATTGGGATGAAGGCTGGAACACAAGCTGGAAAAACTGTGGTGAAAACCGCTATGAAAGAAGGAACAGAGGTAGTTGCTGAAAAAACAGTTCATGAAGGTGTCGAAGTGGTAGCTAAAAAGACGGTGAAAGAAGGCACTGAAGAGGTAGTTGAAAAAACTGTTAAAGAAACTGATGAGTTAGTAGTTAAGAAGACAATACTTGAAGCCGGACAAGCTATTGATAAAACTAGATTCCCAGAATACTTGAAGGAGACTGAAAAAATCACGGGTCGAGATATTCCAAAGAACCAGAAAGAGTTAATTGACAAGGCCATTAAGGATAATGATTATTTCAAACTTTCCAAAGAAGAAACAGCACTACATCGCCAAGAATTTAACAAAGTTAGGAATACGGTTATTGGTGAGTGGGAGAAAAATACAGGGGAGAAATGGCCAACTTATGATAATAATGTGTTGGATGGTGCAGGAACTGTTCTTAGGAAAGCAGGGGATAAATTTGATGCACATCACTTGATCGAAAATTCATTTAAGGGTAAACATGAGTGGTGGAATATTCATCCTGCAAAATTTCCAGATGAACATCAAGGCGGAATCCATGCACCTGGATCACTTGGAAAAAAAATATTTGGATAGGAGAGAATTGAAATGTTTGAGACCATTCAAAAAAATAAAAACAACACATTTTATTCAGTGTCGGTTGAAAAACTGAAAGAGCAAGAAGATAAAATAGGTATCATTTTTCCAGAATTATTACGGAAATTCTTATTAGAAATAGGATATGGTTTCTTGGAAACTAAAAACGGCAATATTAATCGTATTATGGATCCTAAAAGCATTGCTGAGTTCAGAAATAAAGAGGGTCAATTTTCCTACAGTCAGGATATAGAAATATACGACGAATTTAATAAAGATAAACTCGTGTTCTTTGAAAGTAATGAAACGGCATATTTTTCAATAGGCTTCTCAACAGAGAATCACGGACAAATATATTATTACGATAAAAAGATTGCCAACAATCTTGAAGAGTTTTTATTAAATTATTCTAAGGATGAAAGATACTTTGAATAGCGTTATATCGAAGTATGATGATTGCTGAATTGGTTCCTCGTTAACACGCTAACGACTGGTGGGAGGAACCTTTTATAAACGAATCAATATGTCTAAAGGCTACTCCTAATAGCTAATTGAAAAAACTATCATTATTTAGGGTCTGCTGAATAAATATAAAATCCACTATTTA
>JAWJLM010000123.1 GCA_040191315.1 Bacillaceae bacterium S4-13-56
TTTCTTGTTTCGAAGGGCGCTTGCGCTTTTCTTAAAAAGTTTCAAAAAGGGAGGTTTATACAATATGGGCATTAACCTTGCGATTATCGGGAGAGCAATTGTGATGGTTGCTGCTGGTTTTATTCTTCTGCGATTTGTCGGAAGGAAATCTGTATCTCAGATGACCATTGCGACAACCGTTGTCATGATTTCTATTGGTTCCATCATAGTTCAGCCTGTCGCAGATCGTGGATTGATTAATACTATTGTTGCCGCAGCTATATTTATTATATTTTTAATGGCTACGGAATATTTAACGATGAAGTTCAATTCTTTAGAGAAGTTACTTACAGGTAAATCAAAAGTGGTCATTGAAAATGGTCAACTTCAAGAAAAAACAATGAAGAAGTTACGTTTAACCGTAGATAAATTAGAGATACAGTTACGACAGAAAGGTATTAAGCAAATTTCAGATGTGAAAACAGCTACTATAGAACCTAATGGGCAGCTAGGTTACGAATTAATCCCAGATAAAGAGCCGTTAACGGTGGGAGAATTTAAGAAAATGATGTCGCAATTGGGATATAACATTCCAGCACAACAATCTCCCACCACGACAAATTTATTTAGTGAAATTCATCAAGAGGAAAATACGGAAACTTATCCTGAACGGTTACATTAGGAGTCAAACCTAGAGAAGAATCTATCATTAGAAATAGGAAAGGACATTATGGTATGTGAGCCAGTTTCACATGCTTTTTTTTTTATACTGTCAGCTATTTATCCCGTATGAACGGGCAGAAGAGGATAAGGGCTTCTGAGAAAGCAAAATACGCCTTCAAAAATCCCTTTAACGATAAACCAAGTTTTTCTAATAGAAAAATACAGAGTTATTCATCCTTGGGCCATTAAAAGTGTTATTATGAGTTTAGTAATATTTTAAATTTATTTTGAAACTTCTTTTGTTTATTCACGTATTTATTAAGGGAGATCATTTTTAGTGGGTTGGGAAGTATACAACCTTCCTAATAGAAAAAAGGAAGTGAATTCATGGGGTTTTTTCGAGGTTTATTTGGTCGCAAAGAGGCACCTGAGTCTAACATTAATGAACGTACGGTTATGAATATACAGGTGGGAGATATCATTACTTATGATCTTCATGATTATCAAGTGGTTGGGAAACTGATCTATAATGATCATGGCTTTGAATGGATAGCTTATCAGCTTCAAGGGAAAAAAACATTGTGGTTAAGTGTTGAGATGGATGATGAACTTTATGTTGGAATATATGAAAAAGTCAAGATGAAACTATCTGAACCTCTACCTAAAAAGATCGAACATGAAGGAGTAACTTATTATTTAGACGAAAATGGAACAGCTCGAGTAAAGGGAGAAGGACAAGGATCAAATGTTAATGATATGAATTGTCGTTATTTTGATTATTGTGATGATGGGGAAGAACAATTCCTTTCTGTTGAAATATGGGGTAGTGAAATTGAAGTGAGCTATGGATTCTCAATAGATGAATATGAAATAAAAATTATTGCAGGTTCATAAATAATCAAGGAGGAATGAAAATGTTTAAATTTTTTAAACGAGTATCAACGGTGGTAAGTTCAGAATTAAATGCTATGATCGATAAGGCGGAAGATCCGGTTAAAATGCTGGATCAATTTATGAGGGAAATGGCTGAGGATATTCGTGAATCTGAGACAGCTGTTGCAAAGTTAATTTCTAATGAGAAGTTGCTTCAAAGAAAATATGAAGATGCGGAAAAATTGGTGCAAAAAAGAGAGGAACAGGCGATCAAGGCCTTGGAAGCGGGAAATGAAGACTTAGCAAGAAAAGCACTGGAGGATAAAAAATCTCAAAGTGCCCAAGCTGAATCTTTTAAAGAATCTTATACTCGTGCTAAAGCAGATGCAGATACCCTACGAAATAAGTTAGATGAAATGAAAAATGAATATCATGAAATGCAAATGAAGAAGGACGCTTTAAAAGCGAGAGCGGAATCAGCCAAGACAAGAACAAAGATGAACCGTGCCATGTCTTCTATTGGTGATGACAAATCAAGACAAGGGTTTGAAAGAATGGAAGAGAAGGTAATGAACCTTGAAGCGGAGGCTGAAACTAGTGAAGATCTCCACTCTTCTAATCGGAGTCTAGATGATGAATTCGAAGCCCTAGAGAAAGATACTGTTGATGATGAGTTAGAAGCGTTGAAGAAAAAAATTTCAAAAGAATAGAAGAATCTGAGGAATGCCCTTCCTCTCGTTTTTAGGGGAGAAGGGCATTTCTTTGGTGCTTACTCTTTTTTAAAAGGGGGTGCAATTTTGAAAAAGGTATTATTTACTGTTGGTTTCCTGGCCTTACTGCTTTTGAGTGCATGTTCAACGGTAAACTCTGGTTATCAAACGATTTATGATGGAGAAGTAGCATCGTATGTTCAAAGCAAATATCCCCTCTATGACGTAGTATCAAGTACAGTAGATTCATCTAACTACTCTGAAATATATTCTGCTGAAGGAAGATCCTTAGATGAAGTTGCTTCCGAGATAGAGGGAGTAAAGACGCCTGTTCAAGTAAGTGAAGAGAATGAGAATAGAAAAGCTCTTGTCTATAATGATATGTTTGTTATCTTATCTCAGGATGAAGAAAACTCTTCTAATACTTTAATAGAGGTTGCGAACAAGGAATTTGTAAGAAATAATTTTAATCCTAGTTTCTTTCAAGGTATGCTTTTAATGACTATTCTTGATGATGTGTTAGATGTGGATGATTGGGGAAAGAATCGAAAAATCAGTTGTAATAGCAACCCAGAGCGATGTTACGGAGGTTATAGTACTTCGGGTGGAAGTTTTAAAGGTTATAAAAATACTCCGTCCGTTCGTGGTACAACCGTTCGTGGTGGAGGTCCTGGAGCAGGAAAATAATTGGAGAGAGGATGTATATATAGAATGAATCCATTTTTATTAACATTGTTATATTTTGCAATTGCTATTATTATAGTTATCGTTGGCCTAGTGATTTTTGAAATGTTAACACGTAAGTATAAGGATTGGGACGAAGTTTTAAATAATAACAAAGCTGTTGGTTTATCTATTTCGGGTAAAATTATTGGGATTTGTATTATTCTCGCATTCGCAGTCTATAGCAGTGATAAAGTTTTAGATACATTGATTTGGGGGCTTTTTGGAGTCGTATTACAAATGCTAGCGTACTTTATTTTTGAGGCAGTTACGCGCAACTTTTCTGTGGAAGAACAATTGAAAAAAGGAAATGTCTCTATAGGGTTGATTAGTTTTGCGGTATCAGTAGGTCTTGCGTTAGTCATTGGAGCGTCTATTACATAATAGGCCATTTTTATAACCATGGATTTCTCGCTGATAAAGATGAAATCCATGGTTATTTATGCTAGATAACATTTCATAACTTTCAAGGTTTCGTCAAAGGAGAATATACAGTGGGGAATGAAGGAATTAAACAGACAAAAGCGATCTATTGGGCATCAGGCATTGTATCCATTTGTGGAATTATTTTCGAAGTTCTTTTTGGCGCAGCTGGGTCTTACCTGTTAGGTGATGGAGTAAAGCAATATACTTTAACCATTTCACTATTTTTAACAGGGATGGGAATAGGTGCATCGATCAGTGAGAAAGTAACCAAAAATCTGATCTTATCGTTTATTTGGATAGAGTACTTGATAGGGTTAGTAGGTGGCTTTTCAATTTTCCTTCTTTTTGGAATTACAGCATTTTTAAGTAGTGGAACGGATGCTTTCTTTCTATACGCGGTTACACTGCTAGTTGGAGCTCTTTCTGGGGTGGAATTGCCTATTTTAATAAGAAAAGCGAATGAAATAGGAGAAACTCTTAATCGAAGTGCAGCCAGGGTGTTATTTTCGGACTATGCGGGAGGGTTAATTGGTGGATTACTTTTTGTTTACCTGCTTAGACCCGAATTAGGATTAGTGAAAACTGCTTTTGTGGTGGCCATGATCAATGTCATTATAGCCTTGTGGTTACTTCATTATTTTAGAAAAGAGATCCCAACTTATAAAAAGCATGGAGGAATAGGAGTACTCATCTTATTGACACTTATTTTGGGAGTTTTTTGGGGAGAAGAAATGGCATTTACCTTTGAACAAAAACTATATCGAGACCCAATTATTTATAACAATAGCAGTGAGTATCAACAAATTATTCTAACGAAGGAGCAGGGAGACTTAAGGCTGTATTTGGATGGACAGCTACAGTTTAGCTCTGTTGACGAATATCGGTATCATGAGACTTTAGTTCATCCGGCCATGGCGTCAGCTGTTTCCAGAGAAAATATTCTGATCTTAGGCGGTGGAGACGGACTAGCTGTTCGCGAGCTCAAAAAGTACGACGAAGTTCAATCTATAACTCTAGTGGATTTGGACCCAGCTGTGATTGAATTAGCTAGTACGAATCATGACATTATTCGATTGAATGAGGACGCTTTGTCAGACCCTCGTCTAAATATTGTGAACCAGGATGCTTTTCGATTTATTGAGGATTCTGATGATTTCTATGATGTTATTCTAGTTGATCTTCCTGATCCTAATAATGAATCCTTAAGTAAGCTTTATACTTTGCAATTTTACCAGTTGCTGAGAAATCATCTTTCACCAGGAGGTTCGTTAATGGTTCAAGCCACGAGCCCAACCTTTGCAACCAAAGTGTATTGGATGATTAATGAGACGATAGAGGCTACAGAGTTGTATACAGAAAATCTACAGGTGGATATTCCGAGCTTCGGGAATTGGGGATTTGTTTTAGCGAAACGTGAGCCAGTCAACCTTGCTGAAGTAGAAATCGATAAGGAAACTAAATTTTTGACTAGTGAAGTTATGCAAAGCCTTACTCAATTTGGCAAGGATATTGACAGTGAAATCTATGATGAAGATGGTGAATTGGTAGAAATTGA
Source organism: Bacillaceae bacterium S4-13-56 (assembly GCA_040191315.1). Lineage (NCBI taxonomy): Bacteria > Bacillati > Bacillota > Bacilli > Caryophanales > Bacillaceae > Bacillaceae bacterium S4-13-56. Next base: position 4,930 of record JAWJLM010000123.1, read on the forward strand.
AATTAATACCCTAACCCATCCCATCATTATTGAAGAATATATGAAAGCTTGGCAGCATTATTGAGCAGGCCAAATAAAATTATCAGATGATTCCTTTACATTTTGGGAATCATCTTTTTTAATTGAGTATTTTTGATCTTAGGAGCGTCTGTTGGTGGCACTAAAATGAACCAACCAAACAAGATAAAGTAGTTTTCTCCGCTATTTCCGCCTACTACTCCTTTTAAAAAAGCTTTTAAAAAAATTTGGTCAAGATAAACACTGTTATTACGGGGTTTTATCAATAAAGATAGTTAACTATTTTTCAGAATTTTTAATCAAACTTGAATTTAGTGCATAGGATATAAGTAAAAGTAAAGGAGGGCTTCGGGTGAGGAAGTCAGGTAGGAATTTCGTCATTTCAGAAGAAGACTGGTCCCTCCACCAGAAAGGGAAAGACGATCAAAATCGACATCAGGAGAAGGTGCAGGATGCACTGAAAAAACATCTCCCCGATTTGATCACGGAGGAAAGTATCATTATGTCAAATGGTAAAGACGTTGTGAAGATTCCCATTCGCTCCCTTGATGAGTACAAAATTCGTTACAATTATGACAAGAATCAACATGTAGGCCAGGGCGATGGCAAAAGTCAGGTAGGAGATGTCGTTGCAAGAGATGGATCAGACCAGGCAAAGGCACCGGGGCAAGGTCAAGAAGCTGGTGATCAGCCAGGTCAGGATTATTATGAAGCAGAAGTTGATTTGGAGGAGGTAGAAGAACATCTTTTTGCTCATTTAGAGCTTCCAAATCTTCAACAAAAGGAAAAAGATAATATCGTGTTGACGGATATTGAGTTTACAGACATTCGTAAAACCGGTCTTACTGGCAATATTGATAAAAAGAGAACGATGCTTGAAGCATTTAAGAGAAATGCTATGCAAAAGGAACCAAGTTTTTATCCAATTTATCCAGAGGATGTTCGGTATAAGACATGGGACGAAAAAATAAAACCAGATTCAAAAGCCGTAGTCTTAGCTATGATGGACACTTCGGGGTCAATGGGTTTATGGGAAAAGTACATGTCCCGTAGCTTCTTCTTTTGGATGACTCGATTTTTACGAACAAAATATGAAACCGTCGAAATAGAATTTATTGCCCATCATACAGAAGCCAAAGTTGTTAGTGAAGAGCATTTCTTTTCAAAAGGAGAGAGTGGAGGAACGATTTGTTCTTCGGCTTATCGAAAGGCCCTTGAATTGATTGAACAAAAATACTCACCGGAAAGCTATAATATCTATCCTTTTCATTTCTCAGACGGAGACAATTTATCCTCTGACAACAAACGGTGCATAGATTTAGTCAATCAACTTATGGAAGTCTCTAGCATGTTTGGGTATGGTGAACTAAATCAATATAATCGTCACTCCAGCTTAATGTCGGTCTATCGAAATATTGAAGATCCCAAATTCCGTCACTATATTTTACGAAGAAAACCCGATGTTTTTTATGCCATGAAGCATTTCTTCAGCAAGGAAGCGGATCAGAAGTTGGCACAATAAAGTAAAATTTCAATCAGTGGGGTCCCCAACTGATTTTGGGACCAAGGGTATAACCTAAAGGTCCTTGAACCAATCGGACATTTACGGGC
>JAWJLM010000124.1 GCA_040191315.1 Bacillaceae bacterium S4-13-56
CCTAGTTTATTCTTAGGTGTTCCTAACGATGAAGTGTTTTCTCTTTTACCTAGTCATAAAATGGTTAAAGAGGGCAGAGGACTGGAAGCATTAGATTTATCTATCAAAGGGAGTTGGAATGGGTAAGGTTTGGGGTTATTGTTCTATCCTTCTTTTTGTTCATTAATTTAAGTGGGATTAAAGCTTTAGGCAAACTAGATAGCAATATTAGTACATATTTGTTTTGGATATTACTATCAATCTCCTTAATATTAATTATTAGTGAAAGGAACATGATTGGTGCTCTTTTTGTATTTCTATGTAGTGGTATTTATGGTTTAGTGGTTTTAGGCTCACCATTAGTTCCCAAAAGTAATGCTGCATTTAGTGGGTTATTCCCTGCATCAACTGGTATTTTGGGGCAAATTGGTGTCAGGCACCTCATATCGGGAATGAACCACCTGAGTTTAAGAAATAATAGTTGAGAAATTCATGCATAACGATAGGGGAACATTCGTTCTTTTTCTTTTGTTTTATGCTACAATCTAATAGGATAATGTTCTTTTAGGGAGAGGTCGGCTAGCCCCGATGAAAGGGGGTGATGCCTATGAGTATGTATGAGAGTCTACAAGTGCTGTTTGGTTTCGGCACCTTCTTAATTGCATTGCTCGCATTGGTCATAACTTTGATCAATAGAAAATAGACCTCCCTATTTACCCACAAAGTTCTTAGGAGAGGTCTATCGACACAAGATAGCCGATCCCTCTGGGGGAACCGCTTATCTATGGACCACAGTGTGCAGCTGTGGTCTTTTTCATGATATTCATTTTCTGTATCTATTATACCATATGTAGTAAGAACTTAAAATAATGTAGCA
>JAWJLM010000125.1 GCA_040191315.1 Bacillaceae bacterium S4-13-56
TGGACCACAGTGTGCAGCTGTGGTCTTTTTCATGATATTCATTTTCTGTATCTATTATACCATATGTAGTAAGAACTTAAAATAATGTAGCAGCAACAGAAATAGCTTGAAGCGTGGGAAAAAAAGGGCCTGACCCCAAGTGAGGTAAAGCTTTACCTCACTTGGGGTCAGGCGTCTTCATTTGTAATGAAAATATATCGAAAGCTTTTTTATTCGAAACAATAAATAGTAATAGAAATGCAACAATATTATTAGATGAGAATGTTTGTTCGTGCTATAATAGTGATATGAAATAGAACAGCTTAGCTTATACATAAATAGATTTCCACTATTCTTTTAATCTAACAAAAGAGAGAGGGATATTTATGTTATTAAAGTCTTTGCAAGAGGTTTTTGGACCAGAAGCAATGTTCCGGGAAGGACAGGAAATTGCTATTGAGAAACTACTACATAAAAAACGTATACTTGTTGTACAAAAAACGGGTTGGGGGAAAAGTTTAGTCTATTTTCTAACAACAAAGATTCTTCGTGAGCGTGGAGAAGGAGTAACGATTGTTATTAGTCCGTTATTAGCTCTCACAAGAAATCAAATAGAAAGTACAGTAAAATATGGGATTGTGGCAGATTGTATTAACAGCCAAACTAATAAGACATTAGATGAAAAAAAGAAAGTGATTGAGCGGTGCAATCATGGGAAGTGCGACGTTCTTTTTATTACTCCAGAGCAGCTTCAAAATGAGGATTTTATTGAACTTTTATCACAGTTAAAATTAGGCTTATTTGTAGTTGATGAAGCCCACTGTATATCAGATTGGGGACATGATTTTAGGCCGGATTATAGACGGATTCAACACCTTCTCCAAATATTACCTTCAAACATTGCTGTCCTAACTACTACGGCAACAGCAAATGATAGAGTCATCCGGGATGTTGCCTTACAACTTGGTGAATGTGAAGTTATTCGTGGAGATCTTCAAAGGGAGTCTCTATATTTACACAAACTTAATTTACCAACTGCAGAGGAGAAATATGCTTGGATTGCCAAAAATATTAATAGATTTGAAGGGTCGGGAATCATTTATGCTACAACGATTAAAGAATGTGAACGACTGGCAATATGGCTACGGCAGAATGCAATTGTTGCCTATGCATACCATAGTAATTTAAAAGAGGAACATAAAAAGGAGCTTGAATATAAATTAGTTAATAATGAAGTCAAAGTACTCGTTTCGACCATTGCTCTCGGAATGGGATATGATAAAGAGGATATTAGCTTTGTTATTCATTACTATACACCAAAATCAGTGGTTGAATATTACCAACAGATTGGTAGAGCAGGAAGAGGGATTGATAGAGCAGTTTGTGTTCTTCTTTATGGGGGCGAGGATGAAAACAGAATAAATGAACATTTTATTTATCACTCATTTCCTCAACAAGAACAATTTGACCAAGTTCTTCATTTTCTAGCTCAAAAAGACGGGGTAAAGTTGTTAACGCTTATGCAACAAATGAACATTAAAGAGAAAATATTAAAAAAAATTTTAACTCTACTGTTAATAGATGGTTTTATAGGGAAAGAGCGATCGTTATATTTTCGCACGATAAAACCGTATTCCTCACAAAGAAGCTATTATAATTCAGTTATTGGAATAAAAGCAAAAGAATATAAAGAACTTCTCGATTATCAGCAAACAACAGAGTGTCAAATGGCATTTCTTACAAATGCGTTGGATGATCCTAATTCTAGGGAATGTGGTAAATGTAGTACATGTCTAGGTGATGCTTGGGGTTTGACTGAGGATAACTTGAGGTATCAAGAAATCAACCAAGTTTCTGAATTTTTTAATAGAAATTATATTATAATTGAACCACGCAAACGATCTGAGCTAACCTATAGAAAATTAAAGTTTATTCATGAGGAAGGACTTGCCCTAAGTTATTATCATGAACAACTTGGTCAAGAGGCTCGGCGAGGTAAATATGAAGATTATCGATTCTCTGATTTACTAGTAAAAGCGTCTACAGATAAGCTTAGACGTTTTCTGGGAGGCAAAGGGATTAATTTTTCTCAAGTTGTTGTTATTCCAATTCCCTCGAATCGTAGACCGACGCTGGTACCGCAGTTTGCAGAACGTCTAGCTAACAGTCTACAATGTAGATGTGAAAATATTTTTGCAAAAAGACCTGAAGAGCTAGAACAAAAATCACTTTTAAACAACAGTCTTCAGGAGCAAAACATTCGTAATCATTTATATATTCAAAATGAGCTAAATCTGAATCATCAACATATTTTATTAGTAGATGATTTTGTAGATTCAAAATGGACTTTCACTGTGGCTTCAGAGTTACTTGGTGAGATATACGATAATATAACGGTGATACCGTTTGCGTTAGCTGATACAAGTGGTAGCGATTAATAAAATGAGGTGTATTTTATGGATTTTACAAATAATGAAATAGCTACTTATTTATTTTGTGCACAACTACCTCAAACAAAAACTACACCTTTAACGATAATAGAGTGGAATGGTGTAGTAAAATCTTTAAGCGATCAAAAACTTGAACCGGAATTTTTACTAGAAATCAATTCGGAAGATTTGTTTAATGTACTTGGTAAAGCAACAGAACCTCAAAGAGGAAGAATACAAGAAAAAATATTAGCACGACAAAAGCTTGGTATTTCTCTTGTCGAACTTGAGGAAATTGTTCATCGTGGATATGGCATTATGTTTCGTTCTCAGATGCCACCACGTTTGAAGAAGTTAACCCAAAAATTCATTCCACCTTTCTTCTATTACGCAGGTGATCCTTCCATACTTAAGCATCGCGCAATAGGGGTAGTTGGTGCGAGAGATGCCAATAATGAAGAGCTATCTCAAACAACTAAGATAGCTAAAGAAGCTGTGTCACATGGTGTTGTCATAATCTCTGGTGGAGCAAAAGGTGTGGATACAACTGCAGTAGAAGCATCTTTGCAAAATGGAGGAAAAGCTATTGTTTTCCCATCAGACGGTCTTTCAAAATGGATCAAAAAAAGCTCCATTCGAAATTATATAGTCAATGGGAAGTTACTTTTGATGTCCGCCCAAAGTTTAAATGCACCTTTTTCCGGGGCATATGCTATGCAAAGGAATAAGTTTATTCATGCTCCTTCTGATGCGGTTGTTGTTGCTTCCTCAAAGATCTCTGGAAAGAAGAAGAGTGGGACATGGGAGGGTGTAGTAGAAAATTTAAAGCATCAATGGTCACCTCTTTATGTCATCGGAAACAGTGAAGGTGTAGAAAGACTTAAGCAAGAATCCAATGCAAAACCTTTCGTGTCATTTGAGGAAATTTATAAGAAAAAATTATCCAACCATCCAACAGATTCTAGTAACATTGAACACCAAATTGTCTCACTTATTGAATTGGCGATTGCTAAGGGAATTGATAAGGAAGAAATGGAGAGAAAGTTTTCCGAAGCGTCAGACCTATACTATGGAGAAAAATCAGAAGAGGAGAAACTAGTCGTGCATGAAAAACAAATAAGTATGGATGAATTATAAGGGAACAAGGACCTGACCCAGTACAGTAAAGCTATACCGTGCCGGAAATCAGGTCCTTTTCCACTAGAAAGGCAATTTAATTTTGACTTACTTTCTAACTAAATAGGTAGATATCAATAAAGGAGATCCAGGTTACTTTTATAAAAAATAATTTTCTATCAAATTTTATAAGTCTCCTGGGAAGGGGCTATTTTTTTATTAGATAAAGGATTGAATTACGCCGGAAAAAAGGAGTCCTCAGGAACGTAAAGCTTTACCATACTGGTGTTTACTTTAATTTTGAAATGAAAAATTTAATTTTTGTTAAATGATTTGATGATTTTATCGATATATAATACAAGATTTTATTCGTAATATAATGGTAGGAACAAAAGGAGGTGAAGAAAAAATGTATGAGGAACGTCTGGGAAGAATGGAAGGGTTAATGGAGCAGTTGATCAAAATGGTTGGAGAGAGTATTCGAAAAGTGGATGAGAGTAATCGAAAAGCGGATGAAAGTTTGGCTATATCTAATGAGACTTTATCAATTGTGCTTCAGGAAAGGGAGATTAGCGAGAAGAGGCACGATGAAATTATGAAAGAACTTCAAAGTCATAGTGGTGCCATTGACTATCTAAGGGAAATGACTTCTAAACATGACATGGAAATCCACAAGTTAAAGTCCTCCAATTAGTTTTCTTCTCATATGAATTTATCCAATATCACAGTGCCTGTTCCTTTGTGTGTTTCATGAACATAGAAAGGAGCAGGTGTTTTGTAATTTAAATTAACGAGTAATATGAAAGGTCGATCTTTATTTGTCCATAAACTGCAGGCATCAATTTCCTCCCTTATGGCTTTTTCAAAAATAAACACACCACTTTTTTCAATGGAAAACATTAAGTCATCATTTGTATCTTTTTGATCCCAATCTCTTCTCGAGCCATTTTAGCTACCATATTAATTTGAGTTTTCCTGTCCTCATTTGTGGTGTTTAGGTAAGTAATCTCATGTTAAGCCTGCTTTGGATTTTTTTACGATAAGTTAAGATGATATTCATTCTCTAACCCAATTATACCGTCTTTCTTCAAAAGGTAAAAATGACAGGTGCTATCTACTATGATATAGTACAACTTAAAGTTTATAGGTTGCTCATGGATCCCAATAAAGGCTCCGTGAGTGATATTATGGGGGTAAGATAGTGAATAAACGATGGACAATTGGTCAAATCAAAGAATTTGTTGAGAAAAATTCGGATAGCAAGTTGCTGACGACGGAATATCACGGGTTTTCACAGAAGTTACTATTTAAATGTAGTTGTGGAAATAACTTTGAAAAAACATTTACTAAGTTCAAAAATAAAAACCAACGTAAGTGTGAAGTGTGCCAACCACTGTCAAAGTAACAAATCGGGAAAGGGATTGCAATGTCGGCCCTGATTATTACAGTGCTAAATAGGAAATAGACCTCCCTATTTACCGGATAAGTCGGTAGGGAGGTCTATTTCTAGTTTAATAACATAACAGAAACTAATAAGGAAGTGATCGTAAGAAATTCGAATCATTTTTTACTGTTCTGTTTTTGAAAATGCAGTAGGATAGCATATCATGGGGTTTTCAAAAATAGTCTTCCTTTATATGAGTGGAATAGATGCTCAAGAAATTGAAACTCTCTATATTGAAAAACAAAAACAAGTAGACAATGATGACTTGTGAAAAAACGCCTGACCCCCAGCACGGTAAAGTATTACCATACTGGGGGTCAGCGTATAATGGCAAATAAGTCAAACACCGTTTTTGGATTAAAAAAGAGCTACCTTAACTAAAGCTCTCAAATACCATTTTTTTGAAAAGCCCAACTATCACAGAACTTTATCATAGAACTCCTCTAGAATGTGAAAAGTGGATATTGTTTTTTCATCCTTCAGGGATACCGCCTAGCAAATATAAAGTTTTCGTTTCACGTATTATTCGTATTTAAAGGACAAGATCCATATCGCTGACCCACGAGGTCTTCGCCTCAGACACCAAATACTATGTGATCTAACGTCCCCCCTGTGTTAGCATGGTTGTCATAAGGTTCCAT
>JAWJLM010000126.1 GCA_040191315.1 Bacillaceae bacterium S4-13-56
GGTGGTTGGGTTTGTTGTTGTGATGATGACGAAAAGATAAAAAGCGTGAATTTCATACCAGATTTAGTGGTTTGGAATTGATGAAAATCTAGATTTTGATTTTTTATCTTTTTCGCATCAAGGGGGGATTATTTATTTCAAAAAAATGTGACAGTCGATACCTTGCAATCCAAGGTCATTCGTAATCAGGGTGAGGAACCTCAGTATTATGTTGAAAACCATCATGAGCTGATCATTAAGCCAAAGGACTGGGACCGGGTTCAGGATATTTTAGAAGAACGGAAAAAAGGATTTATCAAAGATGGACATCAGAAGTATGAAAAAGATGAAATGAAAAATGAAGCTTTTATAGAAAAACTGTATTGTGGTGAATGTGGATATTTGATTGGGCATAGACGGCATGTAGAGAGACGATGGAAAAAACCAATGGAAACACACTTCTGGGTGTGCTGTCGCCATGATCAGTGATACAGAACTAACGATGCGATACAAGGCGTATTCGCCAGGATTATTTAGAATGGAACTTCATTCACTTTTTAAAACAAATTCATACGGACCCTAATTTTAAAAATGACGTCTTGTATTGGATTAATAGGTTGGAATTAACAGAGGAAGAGAAAAACGAAAAAATAGATTTGCAGGATAGAGTGGAAGTACAAAACCAAGCCTTGTACAGTGCAGTTGAAGAGGGTATTCATGAAAACGGGCAAAACACTCAGCTGGTGGATAAGCTAACAGAAGAATTGGTGGCATTGCATGATCGACTAAAACTCTTTAGTGAACGAGAAAGACGAGTGGAGCATGAAAGAAAACTGTTTAAGGAAATCATGAAAAAGGTGAAAAAGTATGTGGAAGGAGCAAGCGAGGACTTCCCAGAAGATTTGTTTCAAGAATTTATTAGTCGAGCAGAAGTGTGTAAAGATGGAAAGGTCACCTACCATCTCATATTTGAACTGGAACAAAAAATGCCAGAAACCTATGCTGATTATGTAGAGTTAAAAAGGCAGCAAAAAAAGCAGAAAACGAAGGAAAAACATGAGACATTACTCAAAGGGTCTGAGGTGGAGGAGCTGTTAGTATTTTGCAAGGAGCCAAAGGATCTAAAAGAGATTGTAGGTTTTATGAATGAGAGGATGGTCATTTCTGATTCGCACATCTTCCAAGTTATTTTGAGACCCTTAATAAAGGAAGGAAAAATGGAAAGATTCAAAGCACCGGAAAAGGGTGGAACCAGAGACGTGTTTCATTATCGAGTAAAATGACATCTTTATATCGTAAAGAACTATTTAAGGAACCCATTGAGTTTGGCTTATGCCGCTTGGTGGGCATTTTTTTGTATGGGTAGAACTATGTTTTTAGGCAAAATTAAAAGAGGACCAGACGCATCCAGTCCCCTTAAGTGTAAGCCGAAGCTCTACACCGCTATTAGTTATATATTATGATACTACAGTTTGTCCTATTCGTAAAGTACAAGCCTAAAGTATGTGTCAAGTTTTTCTCGATGTAGTTAAAGCACCAATATTTCCAGCACTCTATTTTTGTACACTTTTTCTACCGCGCTAACGCTTGCTTTCTCCCAATATTGTTTGGTCACGTTCTAAAAAGCAAGAACCTGACAAAACAATATGGGTTTATCGAAAACTCTTCAAAAGCTTTCCAACTGCCGTTGAATGGGCAACATACAAGCTAATGGATCCTTGTTTTGCACCTATGGATGGACGAGTAGGCTGACGAAGGATTTGCGCCAACCGTACGGTTTGTTTCACGTTACGTTTTTTTCTTTTACTACGCTCTTGATGCTTAAGGTAAACATCCCTTAACGTACCATTTAAAATACCCTGGATAACCTTCACCATTCCTTCTCCACCTGCAGTACTCCAATGCATTCCTCTTTTTTTCATTCGGAAAGAAATATGGCGTTGATTGGATTCCATTGCTCCCAAACTCCGGGCACCTTCAGGTGGATTCTTAACCTTTGTTCTCCAATCAAAAATACGCTCCCAGTTATGTTCGATATATGTCCGAAAAGCCTCTAGTTTTTCCACACTTCTTTCTTCCTCAAGGTTACTTTCATAGGTATCTATCCATAGCTTGAAATCGTCTTCATTATGTTCTTTTAAGGCTTTTTTGATGCCATCTTTAAACTCGCTTTTTCCTGCTCCTAACGCACGGTTTAATGCCTGTGAAACGTGGTAGGGGTCTAATTGATTTAGGACTGGATACTTCGATTGCGAGAACGCTTCTTGAAACTTCTCAGCTGTATACCCAGCACCTCCATCACTATTCGTAACGATTTGTGTATCCTCCAACGAATATTGGTGCGCCGTAAAAGATTGAACCTCTTTCCAAAATTCCGCAGTAGGTTGAGTAGTCATAATGACTTTGGGATTACGTAAAGAGACACGTTTTCCGTTTTTATCCCAACCTTCATGCACGACGGCATGCCGAACCTCTAGACTTTTTTTCTTCTGTGTACCCCGTACAAATACACCATCTGCCTCTGCATATAGAAAGTCTAATTTTTTCCCCTGTGGTAACGAATCAGCTTCGTCTAATTCGATCACCATCGCTCCATCTGCCTCCGCCTGTGCTTCCCCCACACGCTTTACCAGACTTCCTACAGTAGTATGACTAATGTTTACAGCTGTCCATTCTTTTAAAACTCGAGCTGTTTCACGATAGTCCGTTTCGCTAGCCATTTCGGCCACTTTTACTTCAACCAAAGGACTGTGGCGTTGATGCTTTCGTAATCCTAACCACTGATCAAACGGATGGTGTGAATCCCCATTCTCATCCCACATCAATGTATGACGGAATGTAACGGATCCAAAAGTAAACTGGACCGTTTTCCAATCATCTCTTCTTACTGTCCAACCCACTTCCTGTTTCTGTTCTTTTATCACTTGATTTAGCTGCGTGAATACATCCCCCAACAGAGAAGCAAACACTTCATACATATACATTCGAACGCTTTCTTCTAGTTCAATTAAGTTTCCCGTGCTCTTTATTAATTGATATAAATTTGATATAATCTTTTCCATGAGAAGGCCTCTTTCTTTAAATGTAGTTGCCGGTCAAAGCATACATTTATGATAGAGTGCCTTTTCTTTTTTTACTAGAATTTAGCCTCAAATACCCTCGAGAAATATTTTACACATAGATTTTACAAGAATATAGGGAAGCTCTGGTAAGAAGAAGCTAGAGAAGTTAGCTCTAAATATAATAGTAGAAACTCGGATTATTTAATCTATATTTTGCGTATTTTTATCCACTCGTCCTCACGGCGGTTCTGGAGACGGTGCGTATGTTAAAGGCACTGAAGCCTCCAGTCGAGGTGGTGTTTCAAAAAGAGAACATACGAACTTTAGATGAAGATGGCGAAGTGATGCTGACGGTATATAGTGGACTGGCCCAGGAAGAAAGCAGAAGTCTTGCAGAGTCAGTGGCTTGGGGAAAGCGCAGGTTAGCAGAGCGAGGGCAGTTTAAAACAAAGTATGCTCGATATGGCTATGAGTACGATGAAGATGAGAACCTGGTAATCAATCCAGAACAGGCTGAGGTGATTCGCCGCATTTATCGTGAGCTTTTAGCAGGAAAAACGACAAATCAAATATGTAATGGATTGACTGAAGATGGCATTGAAACAGCCAGAGGAAGAAAGAAGTGGCATAGTACCTCGATGGATAGCATGATTACTAACCCGATATACTGTGGGGACTTTGTGTATCAGCGATATTACGTAACAGACACATTAGCGGGAAGACAGGCTGAAAACAGAGGTGAACTGCCTCAGTACACAATAAGGGATCACCATCCGGCAATCGTGAGTCGGGAAGATTGGGAAGCGGCTCAACAAATTATGAATAGTCGGAGTGAGAATAGAAAAGGAAGTAAAAAGAGACCTCACGACCGTCAAGAGTTCTTTAGCATATTTCATTGCTCTGAATGTGGAGCTCCAGTTATTCATGTAAGAAGTTCAAAAGGTGGTGTTCATTACTGGCGGTGCAGAACTGCCGAGAAAAAGTACGTCGAAGAATCGTGTGAAGTCCGTGGATTTAGAGAAATCTCAATGGAACATACTTTTATGGTACTCTTACAGGAAATGAAAAAGGATGAAGGGTTTAAGTATGATATTAGGCAAGCGTTCAAAGACCATGCCCCTGATGACGACGAACGAAAGAGGATAGAACAAGTTAAGGAAGAGATGCAGCAATTATATTATCAGCTCTACGATGCGGTAGAGGATGGTGAAAAGCATGGTGGCGATCCAAACCAGATAAAGACTATAACGGACCAGATTGTGGAGTTGCAAAACCAGATTTATGAATTTGAGGACAGAGAACAAAAGGGTCATGAAGCGGAAAAAGACCTAGCGTGGTTTCTGGAAGAATTAGAAGGCATTCAGGAATTCAAGCCAGACAAAGAGCGGATAGAGTTCCGGCCTGATATTTTCAGCCGAATTGTTGAAAAGGGAGTAATTCATCCGGACGGAACGATTGTCTACGATTTGAAGTTTGGCATGCAGCTGACCGCTACTGGAAATGAAAAGATGGCATGGTGATTGAGGAAGAAAGGCAAGCCTCGGAAGAAGAAAAAGTGAATATAGGTAAAACAAAACCCACTGAGTTAGCTTAAGCTACTTGGTGGGTTTTTTATATTGTCTGAAGTTACTCATATTTCCACAAATATGATATGGTAAAATTATCAAATTAACTTGTCCTTTTTGGGAGGCAATCAATATGTACAATGTATCCAATGATAAGGCGATAAAAATTGGCGCAACCACTTTTGCAGAACTTAATTACAAAGAAAGTGATATCGAAGAATTGCTTAGAAAAAATATCGATATGATATGTGATGAAGAAGAATCAATGCTCATTGTTGGTAAGCAAGTTAGAAACGCCCAGCATGGAATTAGTGATCTTACTGCTGTTGATAATAAGGGGAATATTGTTTTAGTTGAGATTAAAAGAGATCGTAAGGATATCGAAGGGCGGAGAGAGGCCTTTGAATTTCAAGCCATACGATATGCAGCCAGCTATGCAACAATAGAAGATCCAGAGGATTTAGTGAACAAAATATACGCACCATACATAGAAAAATATCGTAAGGAATTTGAAGACAGCTCCTTAACTAGTGCAGAGCTTGGGACTAGAAAACTGACTGAGTTTTTGCGAGAAAATGGTGCAGAGAGCAACTTTAATAAGAATCAAAAAATCATACTGGTAGCTTCCGACTATGATGAACAAACTTTATCGGCTGTCGCTTGGCTGAATAGTAATAATGTTGACGTTGTTTATCGAAAGAGCAAATCAATGATCTAAAGAGCCATTTTTATGTACTGGAGTATAATGAAGGGGCTCAAGAAATACAGGAGAAAGAATTACTATTCCATGCAAAATCATATCAAGGTGAAACAACTACATTCCCAATAACAGTTGTTAGTACGGATAATTACCTAGAGGTATATAATAAGCTAAATGAATTAACCCCTGCCATGAATTTAAATACAGTCAAGCAAGTAAAAAGAATTGTGAGAGATATTGTGGTTGAATCTGTTGAATCTAAAGAAAAAACAGATGTCATGACAATATTTATGGATGATATTAGCAAGTTGAAACAAACTGATCAAAAGTTTGCTATTGCGATTGGAAATATTAAAGATATCAATAATAATTATGGATATAATCTTAGACCTGTAGAGGAAGTTCTTGAGGATGTATTATTCGATAATAAAAACTTTAACTTCAAAAGACTAGTTAAAGAGACATATGAAGAATCTTATTTAAAGATAAAACGCATTATTCCAATTTATAAGTACCTTAAGGATTTATCTCAGGAAGAAATAGAGAAATGTCCCAATGTTGCTAGCTATGTTGCAACACATTCTAAGAAGGCTGACTATCTTAATTCAAGTATTGCTAAATCCCTAAAAAATATATCAGATGGAAATAATATGGATGACATGCCGTCAATTTTTAAAGGGAATTCATATAGAACTTATTTATGGATTATCAAAAACTTTGAGGTGTTACCCTTGGAGGAAGTTAGAAAGTTCCTACAAAAGGAATTTAAAAGTTATGGACAATTTGACGGCAATCAGCAGAGTAGTTTCAGAAGGCTAGTCTCGTTGTATGATTTATTTAAGTATAAATAAAATAACCCCATGAAGTGTTCATATTTTTAAAATACGAATTCCATGAGGTTATTGTTCTTCATTAATTATTATGCTTTTATTATATTCATTTATAACCAATTCGTCAATTCTTTATAAGAAATTCGGGAGTTTGACACTTCAAATCTACAAAAATGCTC
>JAWJLM010000127.1 GCA_040191315.1 Bacillaceae bacterium S4-13-56
CTAATTCATCACCCAAATAGGGTCAGCGGCACACAAGTAAGAATCGTAGCACGCATCCTTCTTTAGCGTCACTATCCCTCCCAAAACCGTCACGCAAATCAAGGGTTTTAGCACTTAAATTTCTGAAACTGTCACCCAATGAATCAAATCGACTCTCAAACTCCGAAAGTAGCACCCAAACACAATAGTTAGCACTCAAGCTTTACAATAAAGAGAATGAATGAAAAACCTCTCTAGCACTCAATGAACTAATCCATCACCCAAACAATTCATGTAGCATTCAAATAAGAATCGTAGCCCCCATCAGACAATGTCCCAAACCTGCCACGTCATCAACCTCCAAACCCCAGATAACAAAGAAAATTAATAAAAAAGCTCTGACCCTCAATGAACAATTTCATTACTTGAAAAATTCAGTGCTACTCAAATAAAACCACCCATCTCATCCTCAATAAATAATTCATAAATCATCTATAAGTGAACAGGCAAGAATCTAATAATCTCACATACAATGAAACGTAGAAACTTTTATGTATAAAATTCGTTAGATTAGGAGACCCTAATAATAACGGAGGTGGGGAGAATGAATAATAAAACAAATAGGGAAGATATTTGTGTCATTTGTAACCGTAAAACAGATGAGGGCTACTATCTATATACATCTTACATTTGTTGTGTTTGTGAAAAGGAGATGCTAGAGACAGAACCTCATGAGGAAAAATATCAATACTATATTGATAAATTGAAAGCTACTAAACAAAAAACTAAGATGTTATCTTAAACTAAGATGAATTTCACTAAGCTCGCCAATTGGCGGGCTTTTCGATTTTTTGTATTGCACGCTCATTATAGATTCTATACCATTAGAACATAACCAAAAGGGAGGAAGTATGGATGTTATGAAGAGACAGAATAAGACCCCGATAGTGGAAGCGATCATAAAATATGTGCAAAAAGATCCGATCTCCTTCCATGTACCTGGACACAAAAATGGAAAAATTACCTCTGAATATTTTTTGAAGGAAGTCTTTCCTTTTGATGTGACTGAGCTCGAAGGTTTAGATGATCTTCATCATCCTGAAGGAGTTATTAAAGAAGCTCAGGAGATAGCTGCTGAATTTTTTGGAGCCGATCATACATTTTTTCTTGTTGGAGGAAGTACTGTAGGAAATTTAGCCATGATTCTCTCCTTGTGTTTAGAAGGGGATGAGATTATCGTTCAACGAAATTCTCATAAATCTGTTCTTCATGGATTGGAGCTAGCTGGAGCAAAACCTATCTTTATAAACCCAGAATATGATAAAGACGTGTTTCGTTTTGGACATCCTTCTTATAATGAGCTAGAGAAAGCAATTCTTGGTCATCCAAAGGCAAAGGCCATTATGTTAACCTATCCTGATTATTTTGGGCGGACCTATGACCTTCAGCCAATGGTTGATCTCGCCCATAAGCACGGAATGATTGTTTGTGTAGATGAGGCTCATGGTGTTCATTTTTCCACTGGTGCTGCTTTTCCGATGCCCGCTTTAAGATATGGGGCAGACATGGTGGTACAGTCCGCTCATAAGATGGCACCTGCACTTACAATGGGAGCGTATTTGCATATTCAAACTCAAAGGATCAATCTAGAACGATTAAAGCATGTTCTTCAAATAGTGCAATCAAGTAGCCCTTCATACTTAATATTAGCTTCTCTTGATGAGGCGAGGAAATACCTAGCTAATTATAATGATGAGAATGTTATGGGAATAGTGCAAGAAATAAGATCGTTATTTCAATCTTATAAATTGTGGAAAGTGCTCCCTTTTGAGGCTAAGAAGGATGACCCATTAAAAATAACGTTACACCTAGAGGAATATGATCCAAAGGAAATAAAAATGCTGATGGAGGAGCAAGGAATTTATTTGGAAATGGCTACTCCTCACCAATTATTACTTATTTTAGGATTGGAACGTTATTTTGATATAAAAAAATTAGAAAATAAATTAAATCTAACAGAAAAATTAGCGGGTATGTTACCGGTACATGATAAAATAGAGCAGGTACTTGTTTCTAGCTTCCCGCACTCAGAGTTTCCTTATTCTTTTGGCGATTTGAAAAGACTTGTTTGGGAAGAAAGAATATGGAAGGATGCGATAGGTGAGATCTCAGGGGAATCTATAGTTCCATATCCACCCGGAATCCCGATTTTATTTAAAGGTGAAAAAATAACGGAAGATCATATAAGACAAATACATGAACTTCTTGAACGCGGGGTTGGGTTTCAAAATGATAGAATCTCCATTCAACGAGGTATAAAGGTCATAAAAAAAGGAGAATAAATGTGGCTGGTTTATTTATTTCTGTAGAAGGTGGAGAGGGTGCTGGGAAATCAACCGTTCTTTCCATCATTCATGATAAATTATCGAAGAAATCTTATGATGTAATGATCACGCGTGAACCTGGCGGAATTGAAATAGCAGAAAAAATTAGAGAGATTATCTTAGACCCTTCGCATCTAAAAATGGATGCGCGTACAGAGGCTTTATTATATGCGGCTGCAAGAAGACAGCATTTAGTTGAAAAAGTTCTTCCTGCTCTCGAAGAAGGTAAAATTGTTCTTTGTGATCGATTTGTAGATAGTTCCTTGGCCTATCAAGGCGCAGCAAGAGGACTAGGAATGGAGGAAGTATTTAAAATCAATCAATTTGCTATTGCTGACTGTATGCCGCAATTGACCTTGTTGTTTCAAGTGCGACCTGAGATAGGACTCCAACGAATTCAGGCAAATCAAGAGCGTGAACAAAATCGCTTAGACCTTGAACATTTAAAGTTTCATGAACAAGTATTTGAGGCCTATCAACAGTTGGCTGCAAAGTTCCCAGATAGAATTAAGGTTATAAATGCGGAACAAGACCTTGCCGATGTTGTGAAGGATGCTTATCATATGATTGAGTCTTTTATTCAATAGAAAAGAAGAACAGTATTCAAAGACCTGTTATAATATAAAGAAAGGGATGAAAAGGAGGAAGGGAAAATGAAGCTTATTATTGCAGTGGTACAGGATAAAGATAGTAATCGTTTAACCGATGCTCTATCAAAACAAAACTTTAAGACCACAAAGCTTGCTTCTTCTGGTGGGTTTTTGAAAGAGGGAAATACAACATTGATGATAGGGTGCGAGGAAGAACAAGTCCAAGAAGCACTAGATACTGTTGAAAAAAATTGTAGTCAAAGAAGTCAAATGATTGCTCCCATTTCACCAATGGGTGGTAATGCAGACTCCTATATTCCAAAGCCTGTGAAGGTTGAGGTAGGAGGGGCTACAGTATTTGTACTACCGATTGATGCTTTTCATCAATTTTAATTTTATTTTTTTGTAAGGAGGGCTGTATCATGAAGATCGGCCAGGAAGTTCGTGCACAAATCGATGCAGCCCAAAAAAACCATTCATCCATTAAAAAAAGTAGTACAAGTTTTCAAAATATAGTCCAAAAGGAATCAGATCGAATGAGATCTGAAGAGATTCAAAAGCTTTTAACAGATATTACTAAGCAGGGTGAAATTCTAGGTAGGTCAAGAACCTTTAAAGATCTTTCTAGATACAAGCGCTTGGTAAAACAGTTTATAGAAGAAGCCGTACAACATGGGATGGATTTAAAACAATCTCATAGTTGGAATATGAATGGACAGAATCGAAGGTTTACAACGGTAGAGGAAGTAGACAAAAAGTTAATAGAATTGACCGATGCGATTATGGAGCAAGAAAGTCGTTCTATAGACCTTCTTTCTATCATCGGTGAAATAAAGGGACTTCTTGTTAATTTATATACGTAAGGTGGTTGCTCAATGAATGGATGGGAGATCTTTGAACAAAATCAACCCAATGTTGTCAAAATGCTTCAAAACAGTCTAAAAAAGGGTCGAATTTCACACGCCTATCTTTTTCAAGGAGCGAAGGGTACAGGAAAAAAAGCAATAAGTTTTCATTTTGCTAAGCGAATTTTTTGCTTACATCCTAATGGATTGGAACCTTGCCAACAGTGTAGTAATTGTAGAAGAATTAGCTCAGGAAATCATCCTGATGTTCATTGGATTGAACCTGATGGAATGTCTATAAAAAAAGATCAGATTCTTCATTTACAGAAAGAGTTTACTTATACTGGTATGGAATCTAATCAAAAAATCTATATTATACAAGGTGCTGAAAAAATGACTGTCAATGCATCTAACCGATTGTTGAAATTTTTGGAGGAACCTAGTAAAGAAACAGTGGCCATTTTACTTACGGAGAATGGACATGCCCTCTTAGATACGATTCGTTCCAGATGCCAAATTATATCCTTTCTTCCTTTATCGACCATACAATTGGAACAACAATTAGTCAAGGATGATGTAAACCCTCGCTATGCAAGGGTTTTGACAGCTCTCACAAATGATCCAAGAAAAGCGATGGAATGGAACGAAAATGATTGGTTTGCGAATGCACAAAAAATAATGATACAATTAGTAGAAGTGTTTGAAGAAAAAGAGGATCAAGCACTTTTAATCATCCATCAAAAATGGATACCTCATTTTAAAGATAGAGAACAACTTCAGCTTGGGCTAGATCTTTTGTTAACGTGGTATAGGGATTTAATGTATCTTCATGTGGGATATGAAAGAGCTATCATTTTTAATGGAGAAAAAGAGCGGTTAGAAAGGCAGACAATGGTTTGGTCACAGCAAGTCATTGCCAATGCTTTAACTCAAATCACAGAAGCTCGGAGGAAGCTTTCCCAAAATGTAAATCCGACTTTAGTGATGGAGCAGCTTACTCTTCATTTACAGAGGTGATTAAGATTGGTAGAAGTAGTAGGCATTCGTTTTAAAGAAGCTGGGAAAATCTATTATTTTGACCCGGATCAATATATAATGACAACAGACGATTATGCAATTGTAGAAACCGTCCGAGGTATTGAATTTGGGAAGGTTGTCGTAGCAAACAAACAAGTGGATGAGGAGGATATCGTACTTCCTCTAAAAAAGGTGATTCGAAAGGCCACTGATAAAGATAAGCTCATTGTTCAGGAAAATAAAGAAAATGCTGAGGAAGCTTATCGAGTATGTGATTTAAAGATCATTGAACATTCTTTAGACATGAAGCTAGTAGATGTGGAATTTACGTTCGATCGTAACAAGGTAATCTTTTATTTTACCGCAGATGGTCGAGTAGATTTCCGTGAGCTTGTAAAGGATTTAGCAGCAATATTTAAGACAAGAATTGAACTTCGACAGATTGGAGTTCGAGATGAGGCTAAAATGTTAGGTGGAATTGGACCATGTGGCAGGATGCTATGTTGTTCCACTTTTTTAGGTGATTTTGAGCCGGTCTCTATCAAAATGGCAAAGGATCAGAATCTATCATTAAATCCAACTAAGATTTCCGGCTTATGCGGACGCCTCATGTGTTGTTTAAAATATGAGAATGATGAATATGAAAGTGCAAAGAAAGAGCTTCCTGACCTTGGGGTATCATTGAAAACCCAATACGGTCAAGGGAAAGTAGTCGGGATTAATATCCTAGAGAGAATAGTACAAGTAGAGATTCCTGAAATGGAACGGACACTAGATTACACCTTAGATGAACTCATTCGAGAAGGAGCACTACCTGCACAAGCCACAGAATAATGGGGTGGATTTAGGCGTGAACAAAAAGGAGATCTTTGAACAGGTTTCGTACATGGAGGAACAGATTGGGGAACTGTACAAGCAGCTTGGGGATCTTAAGCAAAACCTCGGAAAATTGCTTGAAGAAAATCAGCACCTGCATGTCGAAAACCATCATTTACGTCAGCGATTAGAAGGAAATTCAAATTCAGAAATGGAGAATGGATCTTCAAATGATCAAGAGAAAGTTGATCATCAAGAGCCTTTTGTTGGAGAAGGGTATGATAATCTTGCTCGTATCTATGAGGAAGGTTTCCATATCTGTAATCTCCATTTCGGTAGTCCACGTGATGAAGATTGTTTATTTTGTCTATCCTTTTTAAATAAAAAGAAATAACTGATAGCTCTTCCTATAGTAGGAAGAGCTTTTTTACGAGAAAAGAGAGTACAAAATTTGTCTATCTCCAGCGAAAAAGCATCATCGAGTGATCTTCGCCCCGAGTAAGGAAAGCTACATAGAACTACCTCGCAGAAACAAGTGCTTTTCTTGTTTCGAAGGGCGCTTGCGCTTTTCTTA
>JAWJLM010000128.1 GCA_040191315.1 Bacillaceae bacterium S4-13-56
GAAACCCATAACCGCTCACACTAAACAAAGTTAAGGTGATCATAATCAACAAACCTACGCCTTTTTTGACCTATCTCTTCACAGAGTTTAAATTAATAGTAGAGAAAAAAGGAGGAACTAAACAAATGGAACTAGCCATCATAACAGGTGCTTCCCGTGGATTGGGACAAGCCATTGCAGAACAAATGTTGGAAAAAGGGATCCATGTGTATGGAGTGTCTCGGCAAGAGAATAAATCCCTCAAGGAAAAAGCTGAGAACCATGAAGTAAATTATCAGCATTTCCTATGTGACCTTTCTTCTACCTCATCCGTAGACGAATTAAACAAACATTTGATTAAAAACATAAAGGAGACAGAACCAAGTAAGATTTATCTCATTCAAAATGCAGGT
This sequence comes from Bacillaceae bacterium S4-13-56, assembly GCA_040191315.1. NCBI lineage: Bacteria > Bacillati > Bacillota > Bacilli > Caryophanales > Bacillaceae > Bacillaceae bacterium S4-13-56. The sequence goes on from JAWJLM010000128.1 coordinate 393, forward strand.
GTGGTCAATCCAATTGAAACGGTTGGGAATATGGAATCAGAGGAAATTGTAAATCATGTCCATGTGAATTTGATTGCACCAATGATCATTGCTAATACTTTTTTAAAGGAACTTCCTCAAACTGAGATGGTAATTGTAAATGTTACCTCTGGTGCTGCCCAACGATCTGTACATGGATGGAGTGTTTATGGGAGCACGAAGGCGGCAATCGATCGATTCACTGAAACAACCGGACTAGAACAAGACCAAAAGCAAACTGGAAATCAAGTGTTAGCCTTTAGCCCTGGGATTATAGATACTGACATGCAAGGGGATATCCGTTCCTCGACGGAAGAGGCTTTTCAGGATGTGGAAAAATTTAAAGAATACAAAGAAAAAGGTCTCCTAAGAACTCCAACCACAGTTGCGGGAGCTTTAATGAACCTTCTGTTTAATCATAGTTTTGAAAATGGTAAGGTCTATCGTGTCGACAACTTTTTATAATTAAACTTGGTTCGTAAACCTTTGCTAGTTGAACTGGTGCCGATAGAAAGTCCTATCCATCTAATGAAGAAGAAGCCTGCTCTCCTTATTTTACGAATTTAATCGTAAGAGGATAGCGGGCTTCTTTTCCTAGTAAAGCACGGACAATGGCGATTGTAAGAGTAATCAGCATATAAAGGATTTGCAGCAGAATAAATAGAAATCCAAATAGATAGAGCCCAAACCCAAACAGAATAGCAGGTGCTTCTATTTCTGGGAAAAAGGAGAGGATTAGATATACCATAAATAGGATGGCAAAGTCGATTAATCAGTACAAGTACATGCTAAGTAGCAGGTTTAGATTGGAGCGAGCATGCTGTTCTACAAAGGTAGAACGATCTTTCATAAATAACCAATAAAGTAATGAAACTAAAATGTTAAAAGGTCCTAGCGGAACGAAGGTTAAAACATGCGGTATAGACGCTAGATCCCTATCTTTATTTTCATCCCCCATCAAAACACTCTTTTTTCATCGTTTTTCCTACTTTACCATATGTTCCAAAGATTTGTCATCGAATCCAAATTTGGAAAAAAGCCCTTTTTTATGAATCTTTTCGATAGGTTTATACGTCTTATGTATATATTAGTAGGAATACATTGGAGGTAATTGTTTTGCGGATACTTGTAATTCTTATTTCATTTCTCCTACTTCTAGGGTGTTCAGATCCTGAGGTCATTAGGGTTGGGTCACCTATAAATGATGGGAGTGGAGAAAAAATCGAATTTTATAAAGTGGTAGAAAATACTACGAAAATTAATGATATCCGGCAGATTTTCGACAGTGTAGAAGAGACGAGTATACCTCATTCCTTAAGTAGCGATCCTGATGTGTTTTTTACGTTGGATATCCCTGAGAAACATGTAAGTGAAATTCAGGCATATCTCTGGTTTTTAGAAGATGAAAGTGCCATTGCGAAGAGAGGACAGAAATATTATAGTGTATCAAAAGAACATTCCGAATTATTAAAGTATATTTTCAAAAAGGAATAATTTTTTCTATGGCTTCTTAACAAGTGGAGTTTTTTCTTTGAATGTGATTCATAAAAAAATAATATATCTGATTGAAAGGTTTTTTTGATAAAATAAGAGGAACAAGCATAGTGATAAAATAGAGAATGTTTATAGAAGGAGATTGTTTATGGTTGAATGGAAGAATATCTATCGTGGTTTAGCGATGGGGACGAGCGATGTCATTCCAGGTGTGAGTGGTGGAACGATAGCAGTTGTCCTTGGAATTTATGATCGTTTAATTGCTGCAATAAGTGGGATTTTTAGTAAGGAATGGAAGAAACATTTGGGATTTTTAATTCCACTTGGGGTGGGAGTTGTTGGAGCTTTACTTTTGTTCAGCCATTTAGTTGATTGGCTATTAGCTAATTACCCTCAGCCTACGAATTTCTTTTTCCTAGGATTAATCATTGGTGTTTTGCCATTTTTATTAAAAAAGGCAGAGGTAAAGAAAAATTTTAGGACAGGTCATTACTTCATGTTCGTGGTAGCTGCTATTCTTTGTGCTTCATTAGTATTTTTTAAACCAGATGAAGCGGCTGCTATTTTGGATAGTCTATCTATGTCAACGATCTTTATTTTATTTTTCTCGGGTTGGCTAGCGAGTATGGCTATGTTACTTCCGGGAATTAGCGGATCGTTTGTCCTTTTAATCATTGGCATATACCCGTCTTTTATTGCTGCACTTAAGGATCTGAATATTCCTGTGTTAATGGTCATTGGAAGTGGGATCGTAGTAGGGCTGATTGTAAGTAGTAAATTGATACGTTATTCTCTCGAACACTTCCCATCAATGACTTACGCAGCAATCATTGGGCTAGTTATTGGTTCGACTGTTGTTATATTTCCTGGGTTTGCAAGTGATATGACACTTCTTTTACTAAGTATCGGAAGTTTTGCTCTTGGCCTTGCAGCAGCCGTTGGCCTTGGGGCTTATGAATATAAAGAGGTATAGCAGCTAGTAGGAAGACACTTCATTTTTTCATAAGAAATGGAGTGTCTTTTTTACTCTATATTATAAAAAAATCTACGTGAAATGAGGGAGTTCCATGGATGGTCCTGTATTGATGGGGGAAAGAGTGATTCTGCGTCCAATTGATTTAGAGAGAGATGTAGAACCTTGGTTTCATGCCATGCAAGATTCACGACTACATGAATGGACTGGAAATACCATCCCTGCACACAGACAAGAAACATATGAACTTTTGGAAAAGTATAAAAAATTAGACATCATTATCGCTTGGTCAATCTTATGGAAGGAGTCAGATCAAATGATTGGGACATTTTGGCTAAGTGTTCCGCAAGAGGATGAGAAGGGGATCAATTTTTCAGGTGACGCCCAACGATTGGATGTAAAGTGGTGGGGGAAAGGGATTGTTTCGGAGTCAAGAGAACTGGTCTATCGTTATGCCTTTTTAGTTGAGAATGTAGATGAAATACAAAGCCAAGCTTGGACAGGGAATCATCGTTCCTGTCGCTCCATGGAACGGGTAGGATTTAAATTAGTAAAAATTGAGGATGTATTCAACCCTAAATATCAACGGATAATGTGCCAGTCGACTTATCGTTTATCTAAAGAAGATTGGATAAAAAACGAAGAAAAAATAGAACTATCTAGTTGAGTATTATGTGACAAAAGTAGGGAGAAAAAAAGTGGCTGTTTTCTACAGCCACTCATCATCTATCGCCCGATTATCTGCTAATTCAAAGGCTGCGTTAGTAATAGCTTCTGCCAAGCTTTTTCCCGTTGCACAGGAACGATCAAAGCAAACCTCAGAATCACTCTTTTGGGAATAGGAAAACCCTAATTCTTTTAGTCTCTCCACAATCATCAGGGCATGTTCCATGTTTTCCTCTGGTTGGAAGTTTTCTATGAAAATCCCTTTTTCATAATCAAACCACTTATTTACACTATTTAGTTTCCACCCTAATACTCTGCGTGCTATAACTTCTACTTTGTTCATTGTTTTCAATCCTCACTTTTTTCTATCCTGTAATTTTATCATAAAACAAAGATAGAGTGGCAGGGCCAAAACTGAACATACAGGGAAGCGTTATCTTGTTCAGTTGACGGTTAATAGATTTGCGTGCCTTATCATTCATTTGAGTGCCAACCATCCCCTTCATATACAGGCCTTTATTAGATGATACTAGCTCCGAACCTAGGGCAAAAATTAGAGATGAGGCTGGGACAAAACACAGTAATAAAATAATGGTTTCAATCACCTCTTTCAAATGATTAAAACCATTTTTGAGTATTTCCTATTTTTTGTCAGGGGGTTTGTGCTCGAGGCTTTGTAGGATCACACTCCGGTGGCGGGGTTTGTGTGGATTGAGCGACTTTCAATAAGTAGTAGCATTCTTCTCTATACATATGGTCTGCCATCAAAGCAGAAAAAGTGCTGAGAACTTGGTCCGATAATTCAAATTCCTCAATTTCTTGAAGAAAGGTTTGAAAAAGCTTGATTTCTACTTTTGTTTCTTTATTGAAACGAGATAGGGCAGGGAAAAAGTAGCCTCATGTCTCGATAAAGTAAAAAAAAGTTTTAACAATCTCTTGTTCTGAAATTGAATCCATAAGTCGTTTATATCTTCATTTTCGAAAACTACATTAGTTAACAATAATACATACCTTAGACCACTTTTACTATTCTTTATTATTTTTGTAATTGTCCCAGATATAATAGGGTAATTAGTCTCCATTACTAATTACTCGCTTCATTTTGAGAAATAAGTATAGTATTATACTTAATAATCTCGATTAGATTCTTGTCTTTTATTCTCTCTATTTGTTCCTCATCATCAATGTGTAACAAGACTAGTTGTTTTGTTTTTCTTCCCTGAACTAATAAAAATTTTAAGTTATCAAAAAGAATAGCGTCTTCGTTGAGATCCCAGGATAATATATCAGACAAGAAAAATATTCTGATACTATATTCATCAAAATTGAATTCAAAACGATTGGACCAAACTTCATCTATTTTAGAAATAGATGGTTCGTGCTTAAGCTCTGTTAATTTATTATTTAATGTAATTGGTAAAGAAGTCCGTATGTGAAGAAACATGCAAACACCTCCTAATAGTCGAGGTGGATTTTATAAGATTTGAGAGTTTTTCTTAATCTGAAATCTTTGTTTCTCCAATTCTTAGGTAATAATCAATATTCATAAGCGCAGTTATTAGTATTCATGGCTTTCACCATTGCTTCAGATAACGTTTTTCCTTCAGACATCTTACTAATTTGCTCTCTTACCGGACTAGCATCATGTAAGGTCCCAAAGCATGCACGATAATTAGTAGTAAATTTTTTAATCGTAAAATGCCCATCATAGTATTAGTTTGCATGTTCCACAAATTTATTGTAGATAGAAAAGTCTTGATCGTTCATAAAACTCCCTCCTATAAATTTAAATCTAGGAATATTATACCGAACACTTATTCTATTTGTCTATTATTCGTTAAATTAGAATTTAACGCAAATTTATATATCTGAAAAAGGGTTTTGAATCTTCCCTCCTCTTGTGCTTCTACAATCAGATTGTATCTTGAACAATTAAATTATAAACTAAAATAATTAAGTCGTATAATAATTTATTAATTCATGAGTACCCTTTTGTTACGAACAGCCTCACACCCAGGAAGAATTCTCTTCATATTTCTTTACGTTAATAGGTTAATACAAAAAAGGATAAGTCATTTAGACAATTCCATATGGATTTATTAATATCGATTAACAGTTTTGAGTACTGGGCTCATATCATATTACTTTTTTTTTTGAAAATTTTGGGTAAAATTGTATAAAAGCTTTTTGTTTGGAGGGGGAACGTTGGAAGGTATCGGAGAAACATTAAGATTTGTTAGAAAAAAGAATGGGCTTTCTCAAGAAAAGGTTGCAAAAGAAATATGTTCTATCTCTTATCTTAGCAAATTAGAAACTGGGAAAATCCAAGGTTCTGATGAAATTGTTACTCTGCTTTTTCAAAAACTTAAAATTCCGATAAAACTAAATGAGGATAATTCAATATTCCTTACTATTGTTGAAGAGAAGATAGAAACATTATATAAACAAATTATAAATAACTGATGCTAGTATAGTTTCATGGACACACCTTAGTTAAGTTTCTATAGATTTGTTACACTATATA
>JAWJLM010000129.1 GCA_040191315.1 Bacillaceae bacterium S4-13-56
CTTTTCTTGTTTCGAAGGGCGCTTGCGCTTTTCTTATCCACCAACACGGGTGGTTTTTTGTCTGTATTTACTAACTAATTCTTTAAGGATTTCGTTGGATTCAGCTTGAAAACGGATATTTACTGCGTTCACTTTAAACGCGCTTGTAATTTTAATTTCTTCTTCTGATAAAATTTGTCCACTCCAATGATCTCCAATAAAAATTATTGGGAAATCAAAGGTTCTTTGTTTTCCGCCTAGTTCCTCAAAATACATTTCTAAATGGGTACGATTAATGCCGCGAAATTCCAGGTCCTTGATTGCCATGTTAGCCTCCTGCAACCGGAGGAAAAAGGGCGAATTGATCAGTTTCCTTCACCTTTGTATTTAAGCCCTGTGCATGTATTATATTTTTTCCGTTTATGAAAACATGAACAAAAGGCTTTAAGGTTCGATCCTCTGTAAAAATTTCTTCCTCTAAACCAGGGTATGTAGTAACCATTTTTTCAAGGATATCAATGACTCGATCTCCATCACTCTTGACCTCTACACGGTCTCCACCACAAATCACTCGAAGGTTAGCAAAAACTTTCACCTGCATCAAATTTTGCCCCCTTTCCATCAATATACTAGTAAATATTTTCTCTATTCATGTTTCATTCTCCTTTAAAGTAGATGATTTATTTTAGAGAAATATTCTAACAATTGAACTAAATACAAGAAAAGCAAGGCAAAGATAGGTGACTTAGGTTTTAAAAAGAGAATCGTCTTCCATTTTCATCACCCTTTTTAAAGCTGAACCTAACATAGCTTGTTTACCTTTTTCATAAGCTTATAAAAAGCAAAAAAAAGGGTGATTGTTTTGGGTTTATTGAAGGAGTTTCAACAGTTTGCCATTAAGGGGAGCGCAGCAGATATGGGGATAGGTATTGTATTAGGAGCTGCCTTTAGTGGACTTATTGAGTCTTTCGTTAAAGATATACTGTTGCCACCTTTTGGACTTTTATTTGCCAAAATGGATGTTTCAAACCTCTTTTTAACTTTGAGTGGGGGACATTTTCATACCATTGATGAAGCACAGAAAGCAGGAGCAATAACAATAAACTATGGACTTTTTATCTCTTCCTTTATTCGTTTTGTAATTATTATATTTGTTGTTTTCTTAGTCATCAGACAATTGAACCGTTGGAAAAAGCCTCATCAACATCCTGTGGTCTCTATGTCAAAAAAAGATTGTCCCTATTGTTTTACGTCCATACCATCCCAAGCGATTAAATGTCCAAATTGTGGTTCGGATTTAATAGAAAGGAAAAGGAATAGAAGAATTAATATAAGATAAAGCACATGTTAAATATACATGTGCTTTTCTTTTTCCTAAAAAATGAAAACATAATTATCGTAGTTGTAATACAAACTATAATTGTTGGTTCATTTCATCATAGATTGAGGGGGACAAATAATGACTGCCATTAAAAATGTAAAAACAACTTTAGCCGGTTTAAAGAGTGCCCAAGCAAGTTTTGAAACCTTTGCACTTGGAACAGAAAACCAACAAGCCAAGCAAATGTATCAAGATGCTGCTCAACAAACGCAGGCGATCATTGACAATTTAGAACCACGCGTACAACAGATGGTAGAGGAAGAACCTCAATATAATCAACAATAATTTGTTTAGAAAAGGTTAGCTGTGTTGCTAACCTTTTCTAATCATGGGAGGTGTAAAAATGAAAAAGGGGATTATATTATTCATATTGACTTTCTTCTTGGGAATTTCTGATACAGTGTTGAGTCAAGAACTCGATCACTTTGATCAACACGTATCTGAGGAATCAAAAAAAATACTTACAAAATATGAGGAAGTTACAAATGTACATGCCATTAATGATGACAAATCACTTATTGTTGCTATAGAAATTCACCATCACGATCGACTGCGTTTAAATTCTTTAGAAAAAAAATTTAAAAAAGAAATAGAAGATAAATTCCTGGGTTATGAAGTGACCGTATCTTTAGATAAGAAAATAGTTATGGAAACACATGAGATGGAGAAAAAAATAAAAAACAACACTATAAATAATAAAGACTTATCAAAAAAAATGAAAAAAATTATTGATTTGTCAAATGATAAAGCATAGAAGGGGTGTTAAGGATGGCAAATAATAAAAAAAAGAATTTAACACCTACACAACAACAATATCAAGATTTCCAATCTAAGCGGGAAGTTAAGCGTCCTGTTTTAAAAAATTGTGTAAAAGCTTTTTTTGTTGGTGGAACCATTTGCTTAATTGGACAATTAATTCAAACTTTCTATATTTATAATTTTAATTTTACCGAAGCAAATGCAGGTAACCCGACCGTTGCAACCATGATATTTATATCTATGCTTCTTACAGGATTTGGAGTGTATGATCATATAGCGCAATTCGCTGGAGCTGGAACAGCTGTACCAGTTACGGGTTTTGGTAATTCAGTTATTGCTGCAACCATCGAGCATCGGTCAGAAGGCTTTGTTGTTGGTGTAGGCGGTAATATGTTTAAACTTGCTGGATCGGTCATTATGACTGGTGTTTTTTCAGCATTCGTTGTTGCTTTAATTAAAACAATATTAGTAACTTGGGGTGGGTTATCATGGTAACTTCTCGTCGTACATGGGTGTTTGAAAACGAACCTGTAATTATATCAACGGGAACAACTGGTGGCCCTTTTGAAGCTAAGGGAAATTTCCCTGAGGATTTTGATTTATTGCATGAGGACTTATGGATGGGGCAAGATTCCTTTGAGAAAGCGCACAAAATTTTATTAGAAGAGGCGGCTTTAAGAGCTACAGAAAAAGCAGAGATTACAAAGGATCAAGTTCAGTTATTCCTTGGAGGTGACCTAATTAATCAGATCACTCCAACGAGTTTTGCACTTCGGACTTTAGGAATGCCTTATTTAGGTTTGTTTGGAGCTTGTTCGACTTCCATGGAAGGACTTGCATTAGGCAGTTTTATAGTGAATCACGGTGGAGCAGATTATGTTTTAACGGGAGCATCTAGTCATAACGCCGCAGTTGAAAAACAGTTTCGATATCCAACAGAATATGGGGGGCAAAAACCTCCTACAGCTCAATGGACAGTTACAGGAGCGGGGGTGGGTCTTGTATCAAACAAAGGAGAAGGACCTAAAGTCACTTCTGCCACTATTGGAAAAGTGATCGATATGGGATTAAGTGACCCATTTAACATGGGTGGAGCTATGGCACCAGCAGCTGTAGATACCATTGAAACACATCTAAAGGAACGTAATGTGGATCCATCCTATTATGATTTAATTGTTACCGGAGATTTAGGTCATGTTGGAAGAGAAAATGCATTTGATTTGATGAAAGAACATGGTCTTGCAATTAAAGACGAACAATTCAAGGATTGCGGAATTATGATTTATAAAGAGGACCAGCCAGTCCTTGCAGGTGCAAGTGGTGCTGGTTGTTCTGCTGTTGTATTTTATGGTCATTTATTGAATCGGATGAAAAAAGGGGAACTGAAAAGAATTTTAATGGTTGCTACAGGTGCCTTATTATCCCCATTAAGTAGCCAGCAAAATGAATCTATTCCATGTATAGCTCACGCCGTTTCAGTTGAATACGGAGGTGCTCAATCATGATTTTCTTTTGGGCTTTTGTAATAGGGGGTTTTATTTGTGTGATAGGCCAACTGATGTTTGACGTTGTTAAGTTAACCCCAGCACATACCTTATCGATCTTAGTTGTAGCTGGGTCAATATTAGGGGGCTTTGGTTTATATGAACCCTTGATTTATTTTGCTGGAGCAGGTGCAACAATACCAATTTCCAGTTTTGGTAATTCGCTTGTTCAAGGTGCACTTGAAGAAGCACAAAAACATGGAATTATAGGGGTGATAACGGGAATGTTCGAAGTAACAAGTTCAGGTATATCAGCAGCTATAATTTTCGGGACTATCGCAGCGTTAATATTCAAACCAAAAGGGTGATGAATGATGACAGTAGGTGCAAACGTAAAGCAGTGCCTAGCGACAATTAAAGGTATAGAGGCAAGCTTATCTACGTTAGCCATAAATACTTCTAGTGAACAAGATCAACAGATTCTTCACGAAGAAATGATGAATATTGGGCAGGTAAAAGAGGATTTAATGGCAAGAGTTCGTCAACTTGAGCAACAGGAAGACCAATATAAAGGTTTTTAGGAGGTGTAAAAAGATGCCGGATTGGATTCATGTTATCCTTCGTGCACTCTTTTTTGTGGCCTTATTTTTTGGCGTTACAAAATGGTTCGGAAAAAAACAAATGTCAGAGTTATCATATTTCGAATTTGTTGTTGGGATTGCTATAGGGAGTGTGGGAGCATTTTATGTTCTAGGAATCGAGAATTCATTTGCCCATTCCATATTAGCAGTTCTGGTGTTTGGGGGAGTACCTTTTCTGCTAAGCATATTATCATTAAAGAGTAGAAAAGTAAGAGATGCTACAGAAGGAAAAGCAACTGTTTTCATCAAAGATGGAAAAATCATGGAGGATAATTTAAAAAAGAAGCAGTTTACAACAGATGCTTTGCTACGACAACTTCGAACAAAGAATATTTTTCGAACAGCTGATGTTGAATTTGCGGTATTAGAGCCTGGTGGGTCTCTGAGTGTTATGTTAAAGAAGAAAGCACAGCCAATTACATCCACTGATTTAGGGATCAATGCCCCCAATGTTAAAGAACCCCACACTGTAATAATGGATGGGGAGATTCTAGATGACTCTTTGGCTTCTGCAGGAAAAAACCGCCAATGGGTAGAAGATGAACTCTCTAAGCTTGGGATTTCAATAGAAAATGTTTTTCTTGGTCAAGCAGACTCCAACGGACAATTAACAGTAGATATTTATGATGATAAAATTCAAATTCCATCACCTCAACAAAAGCCTTTATTACTAGCTTCCATGAAGAAGAGCCAAGCTGACTTAGAACTGTTTGCATTGGCAACGGAAGACCAAGCAGCTAAAGAGATGTATGAAAAAAATGCGAAGGTTATGGAAAGTTCCATTGAAAGGCTGAAACATTTATTGCAAGATTAAACGGTAAGGGGAATTAGTAGCCTGGTTGGATGCTAATTCCCCTTTCTAAACTTTTGGCGCAAAAATAAAGTTATATGCTCATTCCAAGGAATTTATGCGCGGTTTCCTTGATCACTTGAGCAGGGACAAAAGTGAAAAAAAAGCTGTTTATAATTGAGTTTGGGTGGTGGAGCAGGGACAAAAGTGAATAAAAAGCTGTTTATAATTGAGTTTGGGCGGTGAAGCAGGGGGAAAAGTGAATAAAAGCTGCTTATAATTGAGTTTGGGCGATGAAGCAGGGACAAAAGTGAATAAAAAGCTGTTTATAATTGAGTTTGGGTGGTGAAGCAGGGACAAAAGTGAATAAAAAGCTGTTTATAATTGAGTTTGGACGGTGGAGCAGGGACAAAAGTGAATAAAAAGCTGTTTATAATTGAGTTTGGGCGATGGAGCAGGGACAAAAGTGAAAAAAAGCTGTTTATAATTGAGTTTGGGCGGTGAAGCAGGGAGAAAAGTGAAAAAAAAGCTGTTTATAATTGAGTTTGGGTGGTGGAGCAGGGACAAAAGTGAATAAAAAGCTGTTTATAATTGAGTTTGGGCGGTGGAGCAGGGACAAAAGTGAATAAAAAGCTGTTTATAATTGAGTTTGGGCGGTGGAGCAGGGACAAAAGTGAATAAAAAGCTGTTTATAATTGAGTTTGGGCGGTGGAGCAGGGACAAAAGTGAATAAAAAGCTGTTTATAATTGAGTTTGGACGGTGGAGCAGGGGAAAAAGTGAATAAAAAGCTGTTTATAATTGAGTTTGGG
>JAWJLM010000130.1 GCA_040191315.1 Bacillaceae bacterium S4-13-56
AGTTCTACCAAAAAGACAACAAGGTAACAGCATAAATTAGACTAAATCCCCTTGGCTCTTATAAGAGCTAGGGGGATTTTTTGGTGTGCTCGACATTGCAATAATTTGGTGGTGGAATTCCACTACAGGCTTGGCAGTAAGAACTGGAAAATTTGCTTTCGCCATTAGGACATGGCGATAAGCCAAGTTTTTTAACAAGATAAGAAAGCGTAAAATAAAGTCTAGACCAATGTCTAGCAACATCATATACTTAAAACATCGGAAAGAGAAAGTTGACTGTAGTCTTTTTCGGCCATTATGATCCAGCAAGGATGGTGAAAAGAAAAGAGGATGCTTATTTTAACTGAATATCAGATAGAAAGATGCCTAGCAACATGGGATGAATATAAAAAAGTTCTGAAGTGTGTGAAATGAGCAAATAAGATTAAAATTGGTTCATTATGTATGGACTAATTAAAGGGTAAGGCTGAATCTTGCGTGTTTGGGATCTTAAAAAAGGAGGAAGTGAGGTTGTCAAAAGACATTTATATTTTGTTAACTCGAACAGGAACAATGGTCTCAAATACTGTAAAACTATATACAAGAAAACCATTCAATCATGTTTCCATTTCTCTAGACGAAGAATTAAATGAACTGTATAGTTTTGGCAGAAAGATTCCTTGGAATCCTCTAATAGCCGGATTTATTCAAGAAAATATATTCTACGGAACATATGCTAGATTTCCAGATACTACTTGTGAGGTATATAAATATAGTGTAGACAAAGATACTTGGAATAAAATTAGACAAAACATTAATTTTTTTAAGGAGCAAGAAGGTATCTATAGATATAATTTAATAGGTCTTTTTTGTGTCATGCTTAATAAACCTTTAAACCGAGAAAAAGCATTTTTCTGCTCTCAATTTGTTAGTCATATATTTGTAGAATCCGGGCTGGAGTTATTTGATAAAAACATAGGATTGATGACTCCTGATGACTTTAGACATCTAGAAGGATTTGATTTGATTTATGAGGGGGATCTGCTGGACTATGCATTTACTACTAGTAGCATCCCTAAACTAGAAGAGTCTTTAGTTTTGACAAGTAAATAAATAATAATTTTTCCTGATCTTATTCCTATTATTTTAAATTATTGCAAAGGTGTTTCTCTTGGAGAAACACCTTTTTCTCATTGTATATTTGGTGCTTAATTCGAGAAAATAATAGAAAGCTTTCAATGGCAAGCCAACAGAATTAAGAAGGTCATATTTCTAGAGGGATTTTATGAACAATTATAATAATGATAATACGGCCAGAAGGTATAGAGCTCATGTCAGTATTCTGGGTACAACTCAAATTCATCTTAGGAATCCCTATATTATTGCATGGTGGAGTGCTGCTTTCCCTGGATTTGGACATCTGCTTTTATCTAAATATCTTCGTGGATTTGTATTATTTGTTTGGGAAGTTGTAGTTAATCTTCAAGCTAATGTTAATTTAGCGATGATTTATTCTTTTCAAGGTGAAATCCAGGCTGCAAAAGATATTTTAGACACTAGATGGTTACTCATTTATATTCCAGTATATATTTTTGGTATCTGGGATAGCTATCGCACAACAGTCGATATGAATAAGGTTTTTGTGTTGGCTGAGCGTGAGGAACATCGCTTTAATTCCTTTAGTATTGGAGCACTAGAAATTAATTATTTAGATAAAAGAAATCCTTTCATGTCCATTATCTGGTCACTTTTTGTCCCAGGGCTAGGTCAACTCTATATACATAGAATTGTGACTGCGTTTTTTGTCATCATTTGGACAGTTGTATTTTTTTATTTCTCCCATGGTCTCGAAGCTATTTCATTATTATTCTTGGGAAAAATTGAAGAAGCTAACTCAATTCTAAATCCCGAGTGGACTCTGTTCTTCCCATCCTTATATGGCTTTGCTGTGTTTGATTCTTATATCAATACGGTTGAAAATAACAAGTTATATGATAAGGAACAACGCACTTTTCTCCAAGATAATTATCAATCATCATCCTTTGAAGTATTAAAAGGGAATAAGGTGAAGTAAGCGAATGCAACTATTTTCCACATTTGAACACACCATTAATATAGAAATGGCAATAGCAACTCTAGAGAAAAAAGGTGTTAAACAAGAAAATATATTTATTGTTCCACTTGATAACAGAGCAGAAGGACGGAAAGTGTTTGACAACATACATCGATCAGATGGAACCTCTCTAATTGATATAGGCGCGGCACTTGCGACGGCTTTTGCGGTCATTGGTGCTAGTATTGGATTTAAACTAACTCTTGGACCTATCTATTGGGGGCTAATAGGTGCATTTGCAGGCTTTATGTTAGGTTTTATCATTCGTCTCTTTACAGAAAAAATTTTTAAAAAGAGAAGAAGACTTTTGAAAGGATTCCATTCTGAAATAATAATGATCGTCGATTGTGATGATTCATTAGGAGACATGGTTGAAAACATATTATTTAGTCACTATGCCTTTGGAGTGGCTAAAGTTAACTAACCTAAAATACTTGGTATATAAAAAAACGCTTGCTTCCAAGCGTTTTTTTAACAAGATAAAGTATAAAATTTGGCTAGCTCCAGCGAAAAAGCATCATCGAGTAATCTTCGAAGTTTTTGCCCCGAGTAATCGCACAAAGGAATGCTACTTAGAGCTACTATCGACTAGAGTCGGTTCCCTCCTCTCATTCGATCAGTCAACATCGATTCACTTTGTGAACCGTGTTTCCTTTATCTCGGAGGATCGTAGGCTAAAACCGCCACATCGTGTGGCAACGCCTACGTGACCCACATCCTGTGGGCCTCACCGTCTTACGTCGATGATCAAGGGCGCTTGCGCTTTTCTTTGAGAGGATGTTTACAAATTTTCAGGGTTAATTCTAGGAACATTTGGTTCAAGAGCAGCTGATGCACGCGCATTCCTATTGTGTCGGTCATCATCATGCATCGTTTCATTTTGCTCTATTTCCTCCAGAGCTTTGTAGTCAATATTCTTTCCGTTCTCCAATTTGTTTTTCACGTCTTCATTTGTGAAATTGTTGTTTTTATTAATTTCGTCCATTCTTTACACCTCCTATGGTTAATGTGCCCAATAGAGGTTGAAAAATAAGGTTATAATGCCTATCAAACAAATAAAGGGATAAGAAAAGAAGCTTTGGGGTCCCAAGCTCCTTTTGATCTTCCTATAAAACAAAAATTATTATGGTAAAACATTACCGGCCGCACGATAAATCTCGTACCATTCTTCCCGTGTTAAACGAATTTCACTTGCTTTTACGCAATCCCTTAAGCGTGTTTCATTCATAGTTCCAATGATCGGCTGCATATTAGCAGGATGTCTGAGAAGCCATGCGACGGCAATCGTTGTATTACTCACGCGATATTTAGCTGCAATTTCATCAATTTTTGCATTCAATTCGGGGAATTTTTCGTTTCCTAGAAACACTCCCTCGAAAAATCCGTATTGGAAAGGTGACCAAGGTTGAATGGTAATGTCGTTTAGTCGACAATAATCCAAGACGCTTCCATCACGATTCACAGCAGCTTCGTTTTCCATATTCACATTAAATCCACTTGTAATCATGTTGGAGTTGGTAATACTTAGCTGAAGCTGGTTAGCCACGATTGGCTGTTTCACATATTTTTTTAATAGCTCAATTTGCATAGGATTTTGGTTGGAAACTCCAAAGTTACGTACCTTTCCTGATTGCTCTAATGTGCTAAAAGCTTCAGCTACTTCCTCAGGTTCCACTAGTGTATCTGGACGGTGTAAAAGAAGAACATCCAGATAATCCGTATTTAGACGCTTTAAAATTCCATCAACTGAATGTAGGATATGCTCTTTTGAGAAATCAAACATTCCTTGACGTATTCCACATTTGGATTGAAGTATGATTTTTTCACGAACATCATCGTTCATGTGGATGGCTTCAGAAAAAATTTCTTCGCATTTTCCACCACCATAAATGTCGGCGTGGTCAAAAAAATTCGCGCCGAGTTCTAGGGCAGTTTTTACAAAGCTTTCTGCTTGTGTTTTATCTAGACTATCGATTCTCATACAACCTACAGCAACAACTGGAACTTCTAAATTGCTTGTCCCAAGCTTCATAGTTTTCATTCTTCATTTCCTCCCTCAATTTTTGCTATCTAGGAAAGCTCTCTTTGTTATTCTGACACTTTCCTTTTGGCTTTTCAAGGTAGGAAAGCTAAAGGACCAAATTTATCTATCATCATTTTTTTTTAATATAGCAAAGGTGAAAACAAATGTTCCAATTAAAAAAGCTATATAATAAGGGGAGATCACACTTCTGATGGCACCTGTTATAAAAGAACTTAAGATAATTCCAAGAGAAAATATGGCTGACATATATCCAAAGGCCTTTCCATGGGAGTTTTTATTAGTCCCTTCCGTAATCGCAGTAGCCATTGCGGGCATAATCAATCCAAAAAAGAGTCCAGAAATTAGTAAAAGTAGCGGCAATGAAAATGCTGAAATGGCAAGTCCAAAAAGAGTCATTGACATTCCAAATAACCCGACTAAAAGGCGCTTGTACGGATCAAAACGATTGATAAATAATAACGATAAAGTAATAAATGTGCCAATTCCCATATAGCTGAAAAGTTTTCCAGTCTCATAGGTTGAATAGCCTTTCTCCACCGTTAAATAGGGGATTTCGTAGATGAGAACTCCATGATTATACATAACAGCAAATCCAATAAGATATGTAAATATAAGTTTGGGGGAGAGGCTGGTTTTCGTATCGATTGATTTTTGAGATGGAACAGTTGTTATTTGAGAACTGTCTTTTAGAAAAATGACTGTATAAAAACCAGTCATGATCATTGCAGCACCCATGAAAAAATAAGTGTTAACATATCCTATTAAAACAACGAGTTTCCCTCCTAATAAGGGAGCTAGGATGTTCGCGATTGTTGATAAAATCCCATTTATGGCCATATTTTTCCCCTGCTCCTGCCGGTTTTTGGCATAACTGGACAGCAAGGTGAATGCCGCTGGAATCATGAACCCCATCGCGAAACCGTTTAGGGCATGTAAAAGAAGTAGGTCCATGGAACTTCGAGCAAGACCATGGAAGATAAATAGAATTCCAGCCGTATAGATGGGAAGGATGATGAACATCTTTTTCCCTACTTTATCCACTAATGGGCCCGCTAATAAATTTCCAGATAGATTACTAAATGCGGTTACACTTAAAATGATACCTATAAAAAAGCTTGAAGCTCCAAATGCCGCAGCATAAGGAGTAAAGACGGGCACCTGTAGTCTCATGATGAGATTCATTAGAAACATGGCCATAAAAATATTCAGCTTCTCGGCTGTGGCTTCCTTCATTTTCTTCACCTCATCCCTAATGTATGAGGACAAGGTTGGAAAAAGAAGAGGATATGTTTCTTGATAGGCACGGCTACCAGCACGTGTCTATGTGTAAAATATTTCTCGAGGGTAATTAGAGCTA
>JAWJLM010000131.1 GCA_040191315.1 Bacillaceae bacterium S4-13-56
AACTTCCGATTGTTCCCTAATAGAACCGTCCCTACCAGCACGCCCCAGCACGTCTATGAGCTTGTGAGCAATAACAAGGAATAGTTAACCAATTTTTCATATAATGGAATCAATATAAAAATAACTCCTTCAGGATGGCTGGGAAAGGATGTAATCTGAATGAGACAAAGAAACCTAATATGGATTCATAATATTCACCTGGTTTTTGTGATTGCTTTATTAGGCACTGGTTTAAGCTTATATTTTCAGCCGTTGCGTACACAACTTACAGAATGGGGTTTTCCTACTGTTCTTTTTCATTTATATGTCTCTTACATTTATATAGTTTTCGGAATGATTGCTATCTTTTTCAGTTATACCTACGCCAAAAAGCGGCCCCCCCTTAAAAAATTTAATGTTGGATTGAATATGATCCTTTTTGGATTATGGACATTATCAGGACTTTTCATGAATTTCGGAGTAAAGCTCTCCCTTCCTCCAGTGATCCGTAATTATAGTGTGATTGTGCATGATTGGTCTACCTTTGTTGCGGTTCCTTGGATTCTTTTTCATGGATTTGGTCATTTATTCAAAAAAAGATTACCGTGGCCCTCTTGGTGGCGTGGAAAAGCAAAGAAGCCGGTATGGGTTCTTGATTTTAAGCCCGAACGTAGAGAGTTTATTAAAAGTGGTATTATTTTTATATTTGCCCTAATGACAGGTGGTTTGCTGAAATATCTATCGCAGCGAATTACAGTTTTGGAAGAAGTGGCCAAACGAAAGGGCTATTTTCGGATTTACAATGTAACTGATGAGATTCCTCAATACCAGTCAGAATTAGGCTGGAAGCTTCAGATTGATGGAGAAGTGAATCGACCTATGACATTGAATATGAGGGATATGCGGAATATTCCCTGGCAATCCATTGTTGATGACTTTCACTGTGTGACAGGATGGAGTGTCAAAGGGGTGGAATTACGTGGAGTGTATGTAAATGACTTAATTAAGAATTTAGAGATTCAACCAAAAGGGCAATATGCAACTATTTATTCTGCTGATATGCATTATTACGATTCCTTCACCCTTGATCAACTTTTACAGGAAGAAGCAATGTTGGTATTTGAAATGGATGGTAAACCTTTGAAAGAAGCGCAAGGATTTCCGTGCCGTCTTTATCATCCCAATATGTACGGATATAAATCTGTCAAATGGGTGAACCAAATCACTTTTACCAAAGACCGAGAAATTGGGTATTGGCAACAAGGAGGGAACTATGATCTCAATGGGTACCTCTAACAGATTAATAAAACGATGGCTCTATCCTTTTCTTGCTCTTATCATTGGGATTGCGGTTGGTTATCAACTTTTCCCAACCAAACAAGATCTTATTTATAAAGATTGGAAAGATCAGCTTGAGAATGCTGCTTCCGAAAGTTACAAGGTGAACACCTCTTATGTAAGAGATGAAAAGATTTATTCGGAAAGTTCAGGAATTTGGGATCCACAAATGAGCAATTACAAAGTTGCAACACCTGTTTCTGATGATTCTGTTTTCACATTTTCCTTATATCTCACAAAAGAAAAGTTTTACGTCCATGATGGTCTGCAATGGAAGTATGGCGAATTACCGCATCGTATTAGTCATGAGTTCAAGCCATTGGATCAGCCCTTTGAATGGGTTTTAGAATTGCTGCAACACGCTGATTCTATTTCCCGTCAAAAAACCAATGACGGATTCATCTACACAGCAAACTTCAAGCACTTTGACGAGCTGGATTTTCGCGGACTTTATTTAGAAGAACAAGGGAACACCTATTTAACCATGGTCGTATCTAAGAACGGAATATCATCCATAGCATTTATTGCAGAGCCTATTCGACCAAAGAAAGTAAATATTTTAACCTCATATCCCGAAACACTAAGCTATGAAATCAAATTGTCCTTGAACTCAACCAAGCAAAAACAAACCTTACCAAAAGAATCGGTTAACGCTGAAGAAATACAGTGATGGTCTTGGACGTGTTTGTGGGGACGGTTCTCACCAACATACAAATTATGGAAAACATCCTCCCTAAGCGTGTTGGTGAGAACCGTCCCTATCAGCACACCTAATGCTTCATAGTTATCTCGCAATCGCCACCGCCACTGCATTCTCAGCTCTTTCAATCGCAGGAATGAATTGCTTTTGCGCAATCCCTGCAGTACTTAATATTCCATATCGAATAATCGTCCATTTAGATTCCTCCTTGTTCCAACTGCTCACAGCAAAAAATTATAGTGCTTTTACTAACCCACCATCCACTAGTAAGGCTTGCCCTGTGACATAAGTATTATCCTCTGAGCATAGGAAAACTACTACTTTTGCAAATTCATCTGGTGTTCCGTAACGTCCCATAGGAATGGACTTTTCAGTGGAGCTTCGCACTTCCTCATAGCTTACCCCTAATTGGCTTGCTCTCATCTGATCCAGTTCAGCTACTCGGTCTGTTGCAATTCGACCAGGACCTACCGTATTAATCAAAATATTATCTTGGGACAGCTCCTGAGATAGTGACTTGGAAAGACCAATCACGCCCGCACGGAATGTATTGGACAAAATCAAATGATCCAAGGTCTGCTTAATGGACGAGGAAGCAAAATTGACAATATGCCCCCCACCACTTTTTCTCATATGAGGTAACACTTCACGAATTAAACGAGTAAAGCTTAATAGATTTAACTCAAATGCCTTTTGCCACTGCTCATCACTCAAGCTATCAAAGCTTCCAGCAGGTGGTCCTCCCGAGTTATTAATTAAAACGTCTACTGTATCAAACAGGGAAACTGTTTTTTCTACTAAATTCTTAATAGAATCATAGTTTGTAATGTCACAGACAACATAATGAACATTGGCGTTCCCTGTTCCCATTTTAATCTCTTCGACTGTTTTTTGAAGACTTTCCTCGTTACGGCTTGAGACTACAACGTTAGCTCCTCTCTGGGCAAACTCTAAAGCCGTAGCTTTCCCTAGACCTTTACTTCCGGCGGTCACAATAACCGTTTTTCCATTAAATCCCTCACTCATGACAAATTCCTCCCTTATAGCTTCTCCTTTAAATCTACTACTTTATTGACTAATTTTTCAAACTACAACCTCTTCTCCATTGATATCCTCGTATTTGAATAACCCTTTTTCTATATAAACGGTTAGCTGCTTCATTTTTTCCAAATACACTTAGGCCCATAGATTCTACGCCTTGTTCCCCATATATTAAATGTAAAGCCAAATTCAGCTATCTTACCTACTCAGATTACTTGGCAGTTCAACTTTATTTGAGGCTTTTCCGATAGATCTAGCTACTATAAAAGCTATCACGAAACCTATGAATGTTACGAAAAGTACGGCTGGAATATATAAATAATCAGGCCATTCCTTGAAAAATGGACGATATTTTAGATAAAAATAGTTTCCATCTATTATAGGATTTAGAAAATACACAAAAAGGAAATAAGCTAGAAAGATAGCATATGTTCTCAAAAGGCCTTTCCACTTTGGTCTCCAGCCATAAGCAATGTAGCCAAAATAAGGGAGCAAAATGGTCACCATATGATTGATTACAAATGAAATTCCGATCACGTGATAGACAGGGTAAACACGTTGAGGGTAAAGAAAGGAACCATACGCAAAAAGCCCCATATAGAAAAGAAGATCAAGAGCTATTTTGTTTTTGGTGATTAAAAAGTAAATTCCTAACAAGGATGCAATACGACAGATATGTAAAGGCAATGATTCCGAGACGTTAAAGCCCGTCTCAAAAACATACCAAGAATAGAGTAAAACCTGTTGAAGAATGGAAACAACTAATATCACATTGGCTATTTTGTCAGCATTTTCTCTTATTTGCTCTCTTTTAATTAAAAGAATAACTAAAGCAGTAACCATCAAACCTATGTAAATGAAATGATGTAACCCAAAAACCTGAATATATTCTGCTTCCTCACTCCACCATGAAATCATACAACAACCACCTCCTAAGAGATATTTTACAGCATTGTTACTGTGTAGTCAGTGGTATTAGGAATTATTTATCCTCTTTTTTAGACCCCTTTGATGGTAACCCGGAACAATTGGAGATGGTTCCGATTCAACACCTAAACAATCGGACATATACGGGCAACCAACCATGAAGCAAGCTTTACCAACAAGATGAAAAATTTAATGTTTTATTTTCATGGCAATTTATCCCCCACCTACTCCTTTCGTTTCACTTAAGACTTGAGGTAGGGTATTACAGTCCGTTCATGCGGATAAATAAAAACTCCCTCGCAAGGGAATCAGATTCATTAAAAAATCATAGGATTACCTTACGAGAGAGCCTAATTTACTACGTTCATATTCCACGTCACGCGCGGATTAACATCCACCAGCTCAAGAAAATCCACTGGATGGGGACACACCGCCACCAGAACCTGATGAGATTGGACCTTTTATATTTGCCTTATATACTCGTTCATGCTGTTTACTGCCACAGCTTGGGCATTCGACTTCAGGCAATTTTGAATAAGACACCATTTTACTATATTCATTCTCACAGTCTTTACAACGCAAATCATAAATCGCCATTCCCTCACCCCCCTAGCATCTATATACACCCATAGGTATTTTATCAAAAGCTTTTTAGCAAGGCAAGTGTTGGTAGGGACGGTTCTCACCAACACACATATAATGGAAAACCGCATCAGCTCCCTTTCATATTCAATTTTCATATTTTCCACTTCACCATTTGCACAATAAAAAAAGCGCAAGCGCCCTTCGAAACAAGAAAAGCACTTGTTTCTGCGAAGTGAATTCTCGGAAGCATTTCTTGTGGCCATCGAAGTAAGGCGGTGGACCTCACCTTAGATTAAGGATCGTCGACTAAAACCGTCACATCATGTGAAAACGCCGAAGCGACCTACATCCTCGAAAATTTTCGC
>JAWJLM010000132.1 GCA_040191315.1 Bacillaceae bacterium S4-13-56
ACTAAAACCGTCACATCATGTGAAAACGCCGAAGCGACCTACATCCTCGAAAATTTTCGCTGGAGCTAGACAAATTTTATGCTTTATCTTATAAAAAAAGCCTAACTACATCTTCATCCATGTAGGCTGGCTTTTTCACATTCTTTATTTTTATTTTTCTAATTTCTTGATCTCCTCTTCATCTAACCCTGTCATCTCCATTATTTCCTCAATTGACTTACCTTTTTCCAGCATTCGTTTACCCACCTCGTGAATTGCTGCTTCTTTCCCTTTTTCTATTCCCTTTTCTATTCCTTTTTCTATTCCCTTTTCTATCCCTTTTCGCTCATAGG
>JAWJLM010000133.1 GCA_040191315.1 Bacillaceae bacterium S4-13-56
GCCATAATGATTTCTTATCTTTTAAGAAAAGCGCAAGTGCCCTTTGAAACAAGAAAAGCACTTGTTTACTGCGAAGTAGCTCTATGTAACTTTCCTTTGTGCGATTACTTGGGGCAAAAACTTCGAAGATTACTCGAGGAAGCTTTTTCGCTGGAGCTAGACAAATTTTATACTTTATTATCTTCCGATTGGTTCAACAAACAGTCAGTGGTGGATGAAAAAATCCCCACTGATTGTTACCACCCAAGGATATGAACTAAAGGTCCAGTGGTTTGAGTGCCTCCCCCAAAACCCATAAAACCTCCCAACCTAATCCTTACGTCCATCGAGTTAATCTTGTCACCTGGTAGGTTCAGATGGAACATACGTTAACTGGCTTTCGAAAAATCGGCACATAAACATGCATTTTCGTCACTATGGAGTGATAGCGACAACACTCAAACCAAGCTATTGTCAACTGAAGCATTATCAGTAGCACTCAAACTAAACTTTGGTGAAGCCCGCTTCATGGTTGGATGCCCGTTCATGTGGGAAAAATAGCTGATACTATAACAAAAGAGGGCTGAACGCCCTCTATTGCTGCTTATATTGTGGTTCCTGCGTTTGAATATATTGAAGACGATCTTTAAGGTTTGTTAGAATTTGTTCCTGTTGCTGGGCTAAGTTTTGGAAGACTTGCTTAGCATTTTGATCTTGTGTTTCAAGAGTAAAAGTGTGTAAATTGGCAAGCGTACTTTCACAACTAGCAATCGTTTGTTGTAACTGAGTTCCTACTGTCAATGGGATAAACCTCCTTTGGATAATAAGCTACAATTTTATTTTACGCCCTTTAATGGTTCTTATCCTTAAAATTAACGTAATGAAGGTAACAAACAAAAAACACCCATTATTGGGTGTTTTTTTCTCTAATATTGTTTACTGCCTCAGTTACCGCAATTTTAACGTGACTATACGTTAATCCTCCCTGCACATATGCAGTATAGGGAGGGCGAATCGGTCCATCGGCACTTAGCTCTAAGCTTCCACCTTGAACAAATGTCCCCGCTGCCATGATGACTTCATTCGAATAACCAGGCATTGGACTTGGATAAGGAGTAACATGTGAGTTTATAGGTGAGGCTGATTGGATAGCTTGACAGAACCCTATCATTTCCTCCTTATTTGTAAAAGTTACCGTTTGTATTAGATCTGTTCGGTGACTATTCCAGGATGGACTTGTTTTAAAGCCAATGGATTCTAGATAAGCGGAAGTAAAAACCGCTCCTTTTAATGCTTCTCCCACAATATGTGGTGCCATGAAAAATCCAAAATAAAAATCCTGCAACATCTGCAAAGAGGCTCCTACTTCTTTTCCAAGACCAGGTGAGGTCAGGCGATATGCGCACTGCTCAATGAGTTGTTTCTTCCCAACAATATAACCACCTGTCTTTGCTATTCCTCCTCCAGGGTTTTTTATTAAGGATCCTGCCATGATGTCTGCACCCACATGAGTAGGCTCGCTTGTCTCAACAAACTCCCCATAACAATTGTCAACAAAAACAATAACCTCTGGATGAATTTCTTTCACAAAATCAATCATCTCTTTGATTTGAGTAACAGAAAATGAAGGGCGGTTGGCATATCCCTTTGAACGTTGAATCCCAATCATTTTGGTTTTGGAAGACATTGTTCGTCCAAGAAGATCATAATCAATTGACTGATCATTCTCGGTAAGTGGTAATGCCTTAAATTCAATACCAAAATCCTTGAGAGATCCTTTATCTGATTTACTTTCAACGATTTCATCCAAGGTATCGTAAGGTTTTCCAGTAATGTATAGTAATTCATCACCAGGTCGAAGAATTCCAAAAAGGGCTGTTGTTATCGCGTGAGTACCTGAAACAATTTGAGGACGTACAATCGCATCCTCCACTCCAAATACCTCTGCATAAACAAGTTCAAGTGTGTCACGTCCGAAATCATCATAACCGTATCCAGTGCTACTATGAAAATGGCCGTCACTCACTTTATAATTTTGGAATGCTTTAAGTACTCTCCTTTGATTCTCTTCCACATTTTTTTCAATTTGACGATGAATTTCTTCTATCTTTTTTTCAATCGCGTCGATGTGTTCCTTATTCATTCATTTAGTTCCCTTTCTACCTCTCCATTTTCTAACAACGAATACAGTGCGTGATCTTTAGGTATATAACCCTTATATCGATAATACTCTTTTATTTCATCAAAAGTTGACTCAGTCACTAATGATTCTCTTTTTAGTTTAGTCATCAAATTCCCTTGATCAGATGCTAAAGTAATATCGTAAGGTTCACATGTATCTTTAATAGCATCTTCTATTTTATGTGTTAACCTTACAATGTCCTTTTTATTACGCGCTGAAATTTGTATGGATGGTGTCATATAAGGTACAAAATCATTGACATTATCCATCTTATTATAGACCGTTAGCATTGGGAGATGCTCTGCATCTAGTTCCTTTAAATGTTTTTGAACTGTTTTTTCATGCTGCGTATGGTCCGGATGGGAAGCATCTACTATACAAAGCAATAGGTCGGCTTCCTTGACCTCTTCCAAGGTTGAACGAAAGGCCGCTACCAAACTAGTCGGAAGGTCTTGAATAAAACCGACAGTGTCTGTTAATAGCACTTGAAATCCTGAAGGAAGTCGTATCATTCTTGTTAAAGGATCCAGAGTGGCAAATAATTGGTTTTCTTCCAGAGTATCACTCGAAGTCAGTTGGTTAAATATAGTTGATTTACCTGCATTCGTATACCCTACTAATGCTATTTGGAATACTTGGTTCCTTTTTCTACGTGAACGATATAACGTTCTCTGAGTTGCTGCTGATTGGATTTGAGCTTTTAGCTCGTCAATTCTTCTCCGGATATGTCTACGATCCGTCTCAAGCTTTGTTTCACCTGGACCTCTAGTACCAATACCAGCACCTAATCGAGATAATGCAATCCCTTGTCCCGCTAACCTTGGAAGCATATATTGATATTGGGCTAACTCGACCTGAAGTTTCCCTTCCTTTGTTCTAGCTCTTTGCGCAAATATATCTAAAATAAGTTGTGTTCGGTCTATAACTCGTATCTCAAAATAACGACTCAGATTATTGGATTGACTAGGACTGAGATCACCATTAATGATTACAATGTCAATCTCATATTCTTCAATGAATTGTTTCATTTCCTCCATCTTGCCTTTCCCAAAATAGAAAGAAGGGGACGGGCCATTTCTTTTTTGTGTTACTACTTCTATGACTTCTCCTTGAGCAGTTTGCACAAGCTCTTTCAGTTCATCTAAAGAAGCCAAAAACCTTTCGTAATCAACTTCTGGAAATTCTAGGGCTCCAACAAGTACTTTTTCTCTTATGTCCATTAAATCATCCTTTTCTTCAATATACCCTTATTATTTCTCATGGTGAGCATAATATCAATAAGAAAAGGCGCAAGCACCCAGCCATCGGTAAATATGTGGCAACCGATTTTATTCGACAGGAGCTTGCGCCGCATAAAAATATTCGCTTTCTTTTTATAAGTCCAACTCACCATTCGAAGTCATGACTTGTCAAGGTCATTAGCTCTTTCCTTCTGAATCCTTGTTGATACATGTTTCTCATAGCTTGCTTACGAATAGCTTCCTCCAATACATTTCTAATAAACCTACCGTTCGAAAATGATACACGATTGGATTGTTTTTCGGACATGATAATGTCCCTAAGCTTCCATTCAGCTTCTTTAGAAAGAATATATTCTCTTTCCTTTACCATTTGAAAAGCAATTTGTAAAAGCTCATCCACCGTATAGTCTTTAAATTCCATATGAAAGGGAAACCTAGAACGAAGCCCTGGATTTAATTTAAGAAAGTTATCCATTTCCTTGGGGTATCCTGCTAAAATTAAAACAAAATCGTGATGATAGTCCTCCATTTGCTTTACAAGAGTATCAATTGCTTCTTTTCCAAAATCCTTCTCTCCACCCCGTCCTAAAGAGTAGGCCTCATCAATAAATAAAATTCCACCTAAAGCTTTTTGAACAAGCTCTCTCGTCTTCTGAGCAGTATGGCCAATATATTCTCCAACCAAGTCGGCCCGTTCGGCTTCAATTAGATGACCTTTAGAAAGGACTTCCAGTTGATGAAAAAGCTCTGCAAGTTTTCGGGCTACCGTTGTTTTACCTGTACCTGGATTTCCGCGAAAAAGCATATGAAGAGATTGCTTAGATGGTTTTAAACCTACTTCTATCCTTTTCTTATTAATAATTAAACTTGCATAAATTTCTTTTACTGTTTCTTGCAAATGGTTTATTCCAATAAAAGAAGAAAAAGCTTCATCTACTGCTACAAAAGGGTTATCCTCGGTATGATGTTGCTTTTCCTCTTTTTTTATTTTTTCCCCTGATTTTTTAAGTACGATATTAATTTGGCCTTTATCATTGTATTGAGCGGCATGTTCCAATGTTCATCACCCCTTAGTCGTCCAAGTGAGAAATAAAGTGAAACATCAATCAGAAGGGTGCCTCTACTGATTGTTAGTTTAACCAATCGTCTTACGGGTAGCTAACCATGAAGCAAGCTTCACCAACAAGGATGAAAAATTTAATGTTTTATTTTCATGGGAGTTTATCCCCCACCTGATCTTCTTCTTTTGCTTTAGAACTAAGGTGCGGGTATTACTGTCCGTTAATACGAGATAAACGACTAATTTTTCCCTTACCACTACTATATGAGGCGAATACACAAAATCCACTTCTTTTTTTTGAAATCAGAAATGGAAATATTCCACATTAGAAAGTGCAAACGCGTATGACCTAAGTGTTCATGCGGAATAGCTGATACTATTTGAAAAACTCAGCTTATTGTTAAGGGATGCTTGAAAACGTATTTTGTTTTCTTAGAAGCCCTTTATACATTGGAGTGCAAGTCCTAATGAGGAAACCTTAGTTTTACTTATACTATCAACCGACTAAAGTTATAAATTCTCATAATATATAAGAAAAGCGCAAGCGCCCTCGATCATCGAC
>JAWJLM010000134.1 GCA_040191315.1 Bacillaceae bacterium S4-13-56
CTCGGTTTGCTTCCCGGTTATCAAATACAAGTTAATAGAAAAATGAAGTTCACCTTAGTCTGTGGACTAGTCCTTATCACATTAGAATATCCACAGTGTTTTCCACAACTAACCCTACATATCCCCAACTATAACAAGAGTTTTCCACATTATCCACAAAAATAATTGAGTTTATCCACGTTTATTCACAAGTTTTAAACCCTTATAGAACAAGAACTTTCAAAACTTATACACACTCAAAAAGGAAACTTGTGTATAACACCCTCCCATAATAAAAAACCAGCCTCCCTAATGAGAAGCTGGTCCATTTACATTCCGTGTAGCATATCTTTCAATTGATAAGGAAGGATCAGCATTTAATGTCCAATCTGCGCGATGCCCCCGTTCATAGGCAATGCTGGCAGCTGCTCCAATCATGGCAGCATTGTCTGTACACAAATGAAGAGGTGGAACCATGACATCAACAGGCTCGTCAGCAAAAACTTCTACCAGCCTCTTTCTTAGGCCTCTATTAGCTGCTACCCCACCGGCAACAATTAACTGCTTTACTCCGAAGTCTTGGACTGCCTTGGCTGTTTTTGTTACCACTACATCGACAACAGCCTCTTGAAAGCTTGCAGCTATATCCTCTTTAGGGATCTCTTGATTTTTCTGTCTTGCATTGTGAAGCGTATTAATAACAGCGGATTTCAATCCACTAAAGCTAAAATCATAAGAATCAGGCTCTAACCAAGCCCGAGGAAAGTCGATCGATATTTGACCCTCACTAGCCAAACGGTCAATATGAGGGCCTCCTGGGTATGGTAAATCGAGTGTTCGAGCTACCTTATCATAAGCTTCCCCTGCCGCATCATCCCTCGTCTCACCAATCACTTCGAACTCTCCATGCTCTTTCATCAAAATGAGCTCGGTGTGACCACCTGAAATGACGAGGGACAATAGCGGGAATTCGAATTCCTTTTCCAACCGATTCGCATAAATATGTCCAGCAATATGGTGAACACCAATCAGAGGTTTTTGATGACTAAACGCTAGAGCCTTAGCAGCATTTACACCAATCAACAATGCCCCAACCAACCCTGGCCCTTCCGTCACCGCAACCGCATCTATATCATCCATTGATAATCCACTTGTTTGTAATGCCTCTTCAAGAACCATTGTAATCTGTTCCGTATGATGGCGGGAAGCAATCTCAGGAACGACACCGCCAAAACGTTTATGACTATCAATTTGTGAAGAAACAACATTAGCTAACAGCTCTCTTCCGTTTTTCACAACAGCTACAGCCGTTTCATCACAGCTTGTCTCAATCGCTAAAATTGTATGATTTTTCATAAATTCACCCACATAACTACAGCATCTTCTTGATTATCTACGTAATAATTTTTACGAATTCCACCCGGTATCAAACCAAACTTTCGATATAATTTTTGAGCCACTATATTAGAAACTCTAACTTCTAGGGATAAAAGTGTAGCTCCTTTTTTCTTCGCAAAATCAATCACATGTTTAAATAAAAATTCCCCAAGCTTTTTGCCTCTAAACTCCGGCAAAATGGCAATGTTCGTAATATGGGCTTCATCAATAACTAGCCAAACCCCACAGTATCCAACGATAACACCTTCCAGCTCAAGTACAATATAAGTTGCAAATTTATTCTGCTCTATTTCATTAATAAAGGCTTCTTTGCTCCAAGGAGTAGCGAACGATAGCTCTTCGATGTTGTGAACCTGGTCAACATCTTCAAGCTCCATTTCACGAAGTACGATTTGATCCATCTTGTTTCTGCCTTTCTAACCAATTTGCCTCTGCCTCTGCTAATCGAAGATAATTTGGGACTACCTCATGAACTGGTTCAACCTCCATAGCATCCCCATATAAGCCAAAAACTCCTGCCCTAGGTTGCTGGAAAAAGGAACGAGGAAAGAATGGATTCTTTATAACTTTTTCTATCATTTCTTGATATAAAGATAGATCGGGACTCAGGACCATGATTTCTTCTTGATCTTCTTTACACTTTTGGAGAAAGAATGTAAAAGGTGCATTCTCCTCTTCAATGACTTGTTTTAGCTCGCCTTTCTCCGTCCAATGAAAAATCGCGCCATATACTCTTTCACGTCTAGCATCAAAAAAAGTTAGGATTTTCCCTTTAAAATGCGGGACATTGTAAGCTAATGCTTGGAGACTTGAAACGGTCTTAATTGGTATCCCTAGTGTCCAAGCCATAGTTTTGGCAGTAGTCAAACCGATTCGTACCCCCGTAAATGACCCTGGTCCCTTTGTAACAATGATTTCATCTAAATCCTTAGGTTCCATTCCACCTACCTGCATGACATCGTTTATCGCAGGCATGAGTTGAACGGAGTGATTCTTTTTAATAAAAGTTGATTGTTCAGCGACTACGATTCCATCTCCAATAAGTGCCACTGACATGGGTTGGTTCGATGTATCAAACGCTAACACATTCATGAAAAAATCTCCTCACATAAATCTTTGTAACGGTCTCCCTTTGGTTCAAAGACGATCTCCCTTTGATCATCTTCAAGCTTTCTAATAAAAATTGTTAGATATTCCTTAGGCAAAAATGAAGGGATATAAGATGCCCATTCCACAACACATACTCCATCACCATTAAAATACTCATCAAAACCAATGTCTTCGTCACTATTCTCTAAACGGTAAGCATCCATATGATATAAGGGAATCCTCCCTGACATATATTCCTTAACAATAGTGAAAGTTGGACTGTTTACAGTCTTCGTTATAGAAAGACCTTTCGCCAAACCTTTGGTAAATGTCGTTTTACCCGCTCCCAGATCTCCCTCAAGTGTAATCAAATCCCCAGGCTTTAATAGAATCGCTACCTTTTCGGCAAATTGTTTCGTTTCCTCTTCACTATAAGTAATCATCTTAAAGTTCATTTCCATTCTGTCACCTAATCTCTTTTGGCATGGGTATATCCCTGACGATTTAATAATCTCCAATGATCGTTAGTGTTTAACCATACTTGGGGCTCTGTTTTTTGTTTCACCTTCACTATCCCTATTTTGGAAACAGGAATTCTTTCTTGATCAGCCAGCTTTTTAATTTTTTCCCAATCATGTGGGGAGGCTGTTCCAATCAATTCAAAATCCTCACCACCATGCAAAATAAATTTTGCTTTCATTTCATTCGATAATGGAGCTGCCCTCAATTCAGGATGAATAGGAAGGTTCGCTTCTTCTAACCATATGTCCACATTAGAAGCTTCAGCTAATTCGTGTGATTCACTGGAAATTCCATCACTGATGTCATTTAATGCCATTCGTTTTATATCTTTAGTTATATGGGAAAAAGCAATTCGTGGTGTTGGTCTCCTATGCCTTTTAAGAAAGTATTTTTTTTCGTTTATTTCGTCATTTGTTTCATTAGTTAAAATATGTAATCCATACGCAGAGTCTCCTAAGGTTCCAGTAACAAATACAACATCACCTGGTTGAGCGGAGCTACGATAACGTTGGAAACCTTCAGGAACAAATCCAATAACAGTAATTGTAAGGACTAGTTGTTTTCCCGAAACCGTATCTCCCCCAATTAAATCCATTTGATACAAGTCGGCTAATTCTTTCATTCCCATATAGAGCTCTTGGAGTTCATTTTCTTCCCAATGATCTGGAATTACAATGGACACGAGAAAATATGCAGGTATGCTCCCCATGGCAGCCAAATCACTTATATTAGCTGCAAGGGATCGATATCCAATATCCGACGGGGACATTGTCCTTTTCGAGAAATGAACCTCTTCCACCATCGTATCTACAGCTTGTACTATATTTTGTCCAGATAAACTTTTAAAAACAGCTGCATCATCTCCTATTCCCTTTAATAAAGAAGATTGATGATACCATTTAGGAGTAATCGATTGAATAAAACTAAACTCGTCCATTACAAACACCTTTTTCAACTGACATTAGGTTTATCATAGCAAAATTTTTGGGATATAGAAAAGAATTCGTCGAAAATAGCGATTTATATACATTCGGAAGACTTTCATTTCAATTTTGTATAGGTTATGGGGTGTTATTGAATAGGCTTGGCTCATGATTTATGTATCCATTGAAGTGAATTTATTAAACTTCATTTGCATTTTTTCGCATTAAAAAAAGCCTGCACAATTTGCAAACTTTAGATGTAAATGGCGGTCCGGACGGGACTCGAACCCGCGACCTCCTGCGTGACAGGCAGGCATTCTAACCAACTGAACTACCGGACCACTTATTAAATTGATTGGTTGCACTTTCAGTACTTCTGAGTGATTGTTAGCCATGAAGCATATTCGACGTAGTTAATAAAAATATTTGGTTGCGGGGGTAGGATTTGAACCTACGACCTTCGGGTTATGAGCCCGACGAGCTACCAGACTGCTCCACCCCGCGATAGTGTAGAAAATCTAATGTGATTCTCTATAAAAGGTATTAAACTGTTCGTCACGTTGCAAGTTTTTTTGATGAAGCTTACGCTCCTCACAAAGCCTTCGACTTTGCTCCACCCTGCGATAGTGTAGATGATCTTAATAAGATCTCTATAAATTACTTTTCTAGAAAAATGTTTCCTTTTCTATAATACAACCATTAAGGTAGAAAAAGCAATAGTTTTTTAGACTGCCTGGCGGCGTCCTACTCTGGCAGGGGCAATGCCCC
>JAWJLM010000135.1 GCA_040191315.1 Bacillaceae bacterium S4-13-56
AGTGAATAGAAGGGCTCTATTAACGCGAAAATGAATGCTCTCCCTCATACAAAATTGGAGGATGATCCATATCTCCTGCATTCTGATGATACTCAATCCCCCAACCGTGCCATTTCCCATCCTTCTCCTCGCCATCATAAATCAGATTATCCCATAGTCCGTAGTATTGGTCTCTCATATTGAAAACCTCCTATTTTTCCCCTTCATTATGTAATATACGGACGGCATTTTTATTTTGCTACGGAACTGGTGGAATACGTGCTGACACATAAAGTAAAACTTTTCATCACCCCACGGATTGTTAGCACCAAAGGGCTTGACCAAAAGGACCTTTGGTGCAATTACGGACAGTTTACCCCCCATCTGCTCTTTTCGTTTACCTTAAGACTTGAGGTGAGGGGTATTACCTCCATGAAAATGAAAGATTAAATTTTTCATCCTTGTTGGTGCAGCTTGCTTCATGGTTGGCTGCCCGCTCCCCGTTCATATGGGATAAAGTTTTGTCAAAATGAAGAATTGGTAGTAAAGTAAAAAGGTAATCTTAGAGAAAGTACCTCCTTGTATTTGTGAAGAGGGAAGGGGACATAGGATTGGAGTTGTTCAGCTTTGAAAAAACATATGTTGTTAATTACCACAGTGGCGTTGGGGATCCTGTTAAATCCTTTAAATTCATCCATGATTGCTGTGGGGCTTTCAAGAATTCAGCAAGATTTTCAACTATCTTATTCTGATGCATCTTGGCTTATTTCTACATATTATTTAGCGAGTGCTGTGGGCCAACCAGTAATGGGAAAACTGAGTGACCTTTTTGGGAGAAAACGCATGTTCATGATTGGACTAATATTAATTGTTATTGCATCTATTCTTGCTCCTTTTTCTCCAGGGTATGGTTGGTTAATTGGCTTTCGAATCATTCAATCAATTGGGAGTTCTACGCTGTTTCCTGCTGGGATGGGAATCATTCGCCATGTGATTACCGAAAACCAAGCAAAAGCATTAGGAACACTTTCCATCTTTTCATCTGTTTCTGCGGCTTTCGGACCATCAATTGGAGGATTTTTAATACATTTTGGAGATTGGCCAGCTATCTTTTTAATTAATTTTCCGTTTATCATTGTATCCTTTCTACTGGCGATTAAGGTTCTCCCTAAAGATCCGGTTCGCGAGAAAAAACATGTCAAGCTAGACTATATAGGAATTTTTCTGTTTACGGGAATGATTGTTAGTTGGTTGTTGTTTTTACTAGGACTTGAAACCACCTTTAGCTGGTGGAAATTAGTACTGAGTATTTTGTTAACGGTGGTATTTTATTTTTTTGAATCAAAAAATAAAGATCCGTTCGTGGATGTCTTGGCTTTAAAGAAAAATATGAACGTCACGTTCGTTTATTTGCAGTCTATTTTAATCAACATTATCTTTTACTCTGTCTTTTTCGGAGTCCCGACCTACTTGCAGGATGGGATGCATCTTGAATCGAATATTACTGGGGTTTTAATGTTGGCTGTAGCCTCTTTTGGAGTAATTATTGCCCCACTTGCGGGAAAATGGATTGACACTAATGGATCTAAACCAATTTTATTAGTAGGTTCCGTGAGTGTTATTTTAGGAGCTTTGTTGTTACTTACAATCAACCTTGAATCAAGCTACGGCTGGATTTTCTTTGCCCTTTCTGTACTTGGAGTGAGCAATGGGTTTAATAATATAGGGATTCAAACAGCATTGTACAGTTTTGTGACTCCAGAAGAAACAGGAACAGCATCCGGACTATTCATGACTTCTCGCTATATGGGAACTATTTTATCCTCTAGTTTATTAGGGATTCTTTTTGGAAAAGAAGTCACAACGAATCACTTTCATATGATCGGCGTAGTTGGGGCAATTGTAGGGGTAGGAGTTCTCTTATTGTCGATAAGGATGCCTAATAAAAAGAATGCTACTTCCACAGGCTGACAGGATCCATTTAAAAAATAAGTAGAAGCAATTTCTCACTTAGCTAATTTACTTAAAGAATATAAAAGTGAAACTTTGATCAGAGGTCGTCCCTACTGATTGTTAGTACGGGGTATGACCTAAAGGCCTTGAACCAACCGGACATATACAGCCAGTTTATCCCCACCCAATCTTCTCGTTTTACTTAAATTTTGAGATGGGGGTATGACTACCCTCCTTGGGGGATAAAAATCCTTAGATTTCTTATAATCCGAGCGATGTGCTGAGTTTTATTAAACCTCATTTCAATTGTCACACCGTCTCACAAAATTGAAAACTTGGCCTTTGGGGACTGGTTCATCACATCTAACTCCGTCATTGGTTTGGATGGTTCAAGGTTCCTGTCCCCAAAGGCCCATTTCAACCTTTATTCAACGTACTCCAACCCATGATCTTTGCAAAAATCGATAGCGATTTTTCGATAACAGCTGCGTTTGTACTCATACCAATCCTCAATAACGCCCAATTCAAAGGCACGGTCTTTAAATCTTCGAAAAGCACCTTTTCCATTGATTGCTCTTAACAAGATATCCTTTTGCTTCCGATCTTCTAGGCTAAAGCAAAAATCCTCCATCATTTGATACTCATTAATTTCAAACCTGTCTGGTAGCGAAATATATTTATCAACGGAGTCCACAATATCATAAGCAATCCTCAATTCTTCATCTAAAGAATCCATATCTTCTGGGGGCTCTTCATCCTCAGCTTTGCTTAAACTCCAATCCGAAACCATAACCACTCCCCCTGTCTCCAGGTTAACAAAAGATTGATATTCATCAAAATCATTTTCTATTTCATCAATTAACACTGAGAGTTTTACTTTTGCGGACACTTTTATTACCTCCTCAAATTCTAGTTGATCCTCTTTATCCCGCATGAACGGGCAACTGAACATGAAGCAAGCTTCATCAACAAGGATGAAAATTTTAATATTTTATTTTCATGGGAGTAAAACCCCCAACTCAAGTCTAAAGTGACATCCCATTCTTATCCGATTGGTTCAAGGCTTATTCTGTACCCTTTTTTGGCCTGTTCGTCTGTCAAGTGAAAGCCCGTTCTTGTCCGATTGGTTCAAGAGCCTTTAGATCATGCCATGGGTGCTAACAATCAATGGGGAACGGCCAATAATTAAAGTTTCACTTTATATTCTTCCCAAGTTATCCCAAAGGGTATCCCTCCCTCTGTTGTACCTGCAATATAAAAGAAATTTTCATTCATATATTCAGATTGCTCTAGTGCTTTTGAAAGGAGCTTGTCTTTTTTCGGTTTTCCTTAACATCCTTCATTATTGCAAATCCTTCTTCATCTGTTCCTTTTCAGAAAAAGTATAACCTAGGATTCCTAATTTAGCTATTACACATAACTTGTCCACAGCAAAATGTTTGCAATAGCCCTTCCACTACATTTTTCCCCTCATGGTATTTAATCCATTTATTTCCAACTTTTAAACGATGAGCTCGATTATATTTTATATTTTGGAGTGTTAATTTTCTTCCTTTTCGTCCATCTTTTCACCCATTCTGAGTCTGTAATTCCATCTCTAATAATAACAGAAAACAAAGTATAATTTCTTA
Organism: Bacillaceae bacterium S4-13-56; assembly: GCA_040191315.1. NCBI lineage: Bacteria > Bacillati > Bacillota > Bacilli > Caryophanales > Bacillaceae > Bacillaceae bacterium S4-13-56. Next base: position 3,564 of record JAWJLM010000135.1, read on the forward strand.
TGGAGAATGGAATTAACCCCTCCCCACTTACTACCCTCTAAGGCGTTCATCTACCAATCTTAATAACAATTTTTTTATTCTTACATAAAATGAAAAAGAACAAAATGGAGGTGCTTTTGATGAACGAAAGAGCCTTATTTGCTGCAAAAAAATTTATTGATTCCTATTTTCCCAATTGCAGCACGGCTTTCTTAGGTGGCAGTATTTCTCTGGAGGCTGAAACAGAGCACTCGGATTTGGATCTTGTCATTCTAACTGAAGATGAGCCAATGACTTCCCAAAGATGTTTTGTTGAGTTTGGGTGGTCGATAGAAACCTTTGTTTATAATCCTCATATGATTCATGTTTTTTTAGAAAGCGATTCTAGGTCAGGGAACCCCTTACTTTTGAGAATATGTGCCAATGGGATAATACTTAAGGGTGGGGTCGAAGCAGAGGAGCTAAAGGAGGATGCCCAAGGACGCTTGGAAGAAGGGCCACCAGAATGGAATCAAAACCAAATCAATCTAGCTCGTTATACCATCACAGATCTTCTTTATGATTTTATTGGCTCAGAGAATCCTACAGAGTCTATATTTGTAGTGAATCTACTCGCTATAAAAATCCATGAGTTTATCCTTCGCACGAATAGACAATGGACAGGTGAAGGGAAATGGCTGGTTCGTTCATTAAAAAATTTCGACCCCCAGCTTGCAGAAGACTTCATACAGTCATTTGAATCTTTTTATGCAGACCGCAAAAAAGAACCAATTATCACATTCGTAGATGAAACATTAAAACCCCACGGCGGAAGGCTGTTCAACGGATATAACCAACCACTATTTTAGTGTGTTGGTAGGGTGTTGGTGGGGGCGTGTTGGTGGGGACGGTTCTCGCCAACATACATATAATGGAAATGCACTTCAGAAAGTGCGTTATATCAACCTCCCAATATTTTCAAGCGTGTTGATAAGAAGAACGAAATCGCTACGCGATGGCTCTGGGGA
>JAWJLM010000136.1 GCA_040191315.1 Bacillaceae bacterium S4-13-56
TGACTTCTTCAACTGAAAAGCACGTTAATAGAGCTTGTCTATTCACTCCCTTTGGCTTCTTCAACTGAAAAGCACGTTAATAGAACCTGGCTATTCACTCCCTTTGGCTTCTTCAACTAAAAAGCACGTTAATAGAGCTTGTCTATTCGCGTGGTTTGTCTTCTTGAATTGAAAAGCACGTTAATGGAACCTGGCTATTCGCGTGGTTTGACTTCCTCAACTAAAAAGCACGTGAATAGAGCTTGTCTATTCACGTGGTTTGACTTCCTCAACTAAAAAGCACGTTAATAGAGCCTGGCTATTCACCCCTTTTGACTTCTTCAACTGAAAAGCACGTTAATAGAACCTGGCTATTCACCCCTTTTGACTTCTTCAACTAAAAAGCACGTTAATAGAGCCTGGCTATTCACTCCTTTTGGCTTCTTCAATTAAAAAGCACGTTAATTGAACCTGGCTATTCACTCCCTTTGACTTCTTCAACTAAAAAGCACGTTAATAGAACCTGGCTATTCACTCCTTTTGACTTCTTCAACTGAAAAGCACGTTAATAGAGCCTGGCTATTCACCCCTTTTTACCATTCCAACTCAAAAACAGGGGAATAGATTACTCCCAAGAATGCAACTTAGGTATCACAATAAGGGCTAACACTATGGCAGTGACCCCCGCAGTAAGTTTTCCACCGCCCATGGCGAATACCACCTCTTTTATTCACTCCAGCAACGAATCCAAGATGCCCTACAAAAACCGTTCTCGTTCTTCCACACTTGGCAAGGTGCAGCTCTCTTTTTGGCCAAACCATTTATATCTATTTTTTGCAATGATGTTATAAACCCCATCACGAATTGGCTTTGGTATAATCCAGAACACCATCATCCACTTCCAAGGTCCTTTTAATTTTCGAGCAATTCGCAAGGCTGCCGTTGATTTGGAAAAATACTGTTTGCCCTCAATGAGTACTATACTATCCAAATCATTGGGAGCCCCTGCTTCTTTCCTCAGCTTTTCACCAATTTCACTTTGTAACGAAGCAAATTTAAAATAACCATTGGGGTCCCTTTTTATGATGAACTGAACACTTTGATCACAAAAGTTACAGACCCCATCGAATAACACGATTCGATCCACGAATATCCCTCGTTTCACTATGAACTACCATTTTGTTCTATTTTAACACTTTTTCCTTTAGAAAAAGAAAGGAGGACCATTCCCTCCTTTCTTTTCATTCAATAGTTAGATTATTTTTTTCTTAACCTTTGAAAAAAGGTGTGCTCATCTCTGTCTATCCAATCAATCGAACCCCTAGTTGCTGTAAAAGACCTTGTGGTACGACAAATCGTGCAGTCACCAATGGGTCAACGACTTGCGAAACCTGAGCCTGTCCCACAGCACTCATAAGCATGGTGACATTGGGAATTGACCTTCCTGTTTTCTCTGAAATTCGTGTGACGATATCCTCCGTACCCAGTTTAACCGCTTCATCCAAGGTCTCGGCTGAGACAATTGCTCCTGCAACTTCTTCATTTTCTATATAAGGATGGCTGATCGATTCACCTTTGATGACCTCCAATGTAACTGTGACCTTCCCCTTAATTTCCACTCCAGACACACTAATTTCCCCGTCACCCATGGCAGCGTGGAAATCACCAGTTGCAAACAAGGCCCCTTCTGTGAAAACAGGAAAATAAACTGTAGCACCCTCTTTAATTAATGTGGTGTCCATATTTCCACCGTGAGAACCAGGTGTGCCACAATTGATTCCCTCACCCTTTGGTGCTACTCCCATCACTCCAATCATCGGAGTTAATGGTAGTTGAAGATTATCAAAATGGGCCATACCTTCGCGAATCGGAATAATTTTTGCTTCCATCTCCTTTATCTTGTGTCCCATCACACCAAGTCCTGGACCAACAACCATAACGCCCTGCTCCCCAATTTCCAACTTCTCGATTTTTACTTTGAGAATATCCCCTGGCTCTGCATCTTTCAGAAAAATTGGACCAGTTGCCGGGTTGACCCTGTTCCAATCCATCTCCGATACCACCGTTTCTGGCGATTCAATCTGATTCTCAAAGCAATCACAAGTCTCAATCTCAACCGTACTCCCCGACTCTACCGTTAGAATCGGTTGATGCTCCTTATTGAAATCAAAAATTAACCCATCTTCTGGTCTGACCTTCTTCATCGTTTCATCCTCCAGTCATTTCTAGTAATTTAAGTCCATCTAATCATAAATTTAATGTGAAAGTCTATTATAAGAATCGGCAAAAATTTAAGTTTTGGAAAAGGAAAGAACGAATCTATGTGGAATTTAATGATGTAGGAGGTGACTAATAGTGTGTGCTAGGTGTAGTTTCTTTTTGTAAAACCTTTCCTGTAAAAGTTGCTCAATTTTTCTTCATTTTTAAACTTCTTTTTCCTTCATTTGTAAACTTCATTTTTCCTCAGAAATTCCTTTTTTATCCCAGACCATTTTGTTTGTCTTCCATTATCTCTCAATTTTTTAATATTTCTTTAAGATGTTTACATTCTATTTAATCTGTATTGAAAGGGTGAATTTATGTTAATAGTTCGGAAAGAACGTTGTGAGTCCGATGAGTTACAGGTTTTACGTTCCTTGGATGGGCGTGCGGAGTTGGATGAGAAGGATGTTCGATATTTAGGGAATTTAGTGCAGGGATACGAGGGGGAAGTATGGTTTGATCAGTATTTAGGAGAATGGGTCTCGTCGGACTCTGCTCTATTGTGTGATTTATTGTTAGAGGTAAATCATACTCATGTGCAGTTGGATACATTGTTGGTTGGAACGAGGCGGATTTATTTATTTGAAGTGAAAAATTATGAGGGAGATTATGTATTAGATGGAGATAAAATGGTGACAAGGTCCGGCATTGGAGTGAACAACCCCTTTCACCAGGTAAGCCGGGCGGAACAGGTATTGAAAAGGATGTTGCAACAGGCAGGAATTCAAATGGCTGTGGAGTCAATGGTGGTGTTTGTTAATCCTGGGTTTTATTTATATAATGCGGGGCGGGATCTACCTGCAGTTTTTTATCCCCAATTATCTCGATTTTTTGTAGATCTAAACCGAGGTCTTGGTGGGAGTTTGGTTGGGGCCATGTCCGGTGGGTCAGGGCTGGTGCAAAAACAGGAACGAATTGTTAAACAATTGTTGGGAAAGCATATTGCGAAATCGCCATTTTCGAATGTTCCTTCATATAGTTACAACAGATTAAAAAAGGGTGTACTTTGCCCTAAGTGTGGACAATTTATGACTCTTCCTGAGGGAAAATTTTTTCTGGTGTGCCGGTGTGGCTGTATGGAAAAGGTAGATTCTGCGGTGTTGAGGTGTGTGGCTGAATTGAAGCTTTTGTTTCCAGATAGGAGGATAACTACTAGTACCGTTTATGATTGGTGTGGTGGGGTAATTTCATCCCGTACAATAGTAAGAGTATTAAAAGCTCATTATAAGAAGGTTGGAGACTTAAGGTTTTCCCATTATATAAACAGCTAGTCTGTTCTGATTGCTTCTATTATGCTTCAATAAACCGCTGCTATTCACTTGGTTTGGTTGCCCTCTACCATTTTTGCGTTAATAGACCGCCCCTATTCACTCGGTTTGGTTGCCCCCCACCATTTTTGCGTCAATAGACGGCTGCTATTCTCTCGGTTTGGTTGCCCTCTACCATTTTTGCGTTAATAGACGGCTGCTATTCTCTCGGTTTGGTTGCCCCCTACCACTTTTGCGTTAATAGACGGATGCTATTCACTCGGTTTGGTTGCCCTCCACCACTTTTGCGTCAATAGACAGCCCCTATTCACTCGGTTTGATTGCCCTCCACCATTTTTGCGTTAATAGACAGCCCCTATTCACTCGGTTTGGTTGCCCTCTACCACTTTTGCGTCAATAGACGGCTGCTATTCTCTCGGTTTGGTTGCCCTCTACCATTTTTGCGTTAATAGACCGCCCCTATTCACTCAGTTTGGTTGCCCTCTACCATTTTTGCGTTAATAGACAGCTGCTATTCTCTCGGTTTGGTTGCCCTCCACCACTTTTGCGTCAATAGACAGCCCCTATTCACTCAGTTTGATTGCCCTCTACCACTTTTGCGTCAATAGACAGCCCCT
>JAWJLM010000137.1 GCA_040191315.1 Bacillaceae bacterium S4-13-56
CCCTTTATGTCATTCGACATATTTCGGGTGGTGACAGGCACCATCTTTTACTATTCTTCCATATAACCATTTTCAATTAAGAATTCTCTTGCTATATCTTCAACACTGTTCTCTTCCACATCAACCAAATAGTTCAACTCACGCATAGTCTCACTATCCAATCCTTCTGCAAGCGGCTTTAAGATTTCCTCAATTTCCGGATATTCTTCATAAGTCTCTGTTAGCATTGAAACGGCGGCTGAGTAGGACGGAAAAAACTTTTGATCATCTTCTAAGTTGACTAAATCATATTCACGTATTCGACTGTCAGTTGCGAACCCGACTGCTACATCTACTTCTTCATTATGGATTGCATCATAGTTCAGTCCATAGCTCATTTCTGATATTTGTTCATCTCCGAATTCAAAGCCGTATGTTTCGTAAATGCCCGGCAAGCCGTCTGCACGATTAGCAAATTCGGCATCTGTAGCCATTCTTAGTTCACCAGGATTCGCGTTCACATAATCAGCAAGGTCACTGATGCTAGCTATTCCAAGGTCATTTGCCTGTTCGGAGCGCATTACCAGTGTATAAGTGTTGTTCACGTCAGAGATGTTTGTCCAGGTAATACCATTCTCAGCATCTACTTCTTGTATCTTTGCATAAGCTTCTTGTTCATCAGCAATGGGTTCTTCACCGTTATAAGTCACAAGACCTGTTCCTGTGTAATCCCATGTTACTTGAACCTGACCATTTTCCAATGCTTGACGAAGTGCTGATGACCCTAGATTATCTTTCATATCCACCACAAAACCTTCATCTTCTAAAAGCATCTGGCTCATCTTGGCAAGTAAAAATTGCTCAGTGAAGTTTTTTGCACCGACTGTTACTTCCTTCTCTTCATCACCGGAGCATGCTGTTAGAACAACAGATGCTAATAATATTGCTGCAATAATTCCTAATAATTTTTTCATAACAAATTCCCCTTTTATTTTATATTTTATATCGAGTCAATGGCTGCAGCTCTTGCAAGCCGAAGTCCTTTCGGAACAAGTAAAAATTGAATACCACGGAATATATAATCAACTAGGACAGCTAAGATAGTAACCGGAACCGCACCTGAAATTAGGAAAGAATTATCAAATAACTGGATCCCAGTGAAAATCCAAACACCCAATCCACCACCGCCGATCAAATAAGCGAGGGCTGCTGTTCCAATGTTTAAAATAACTGCTGTGCGAATACCAGCAATAATAGAATAGGCTGCTGAAGGGAGTTCGATTTTTAAAAGAATTTGTATAGGTGTCAAACCCATTCCCTTCGCGGCATCCTTTGCTGCTGGATCAACTGAATCCAACCCTGCAATTGTATTCTGAAGAATTGGAAGTAAAGAATAGATATATAATGCTACAATTGCGGCCTTTATCCCTATTCCTAAAAATCCCATTGCTAAGGCCAAAACAGCTAGACTTGGGATTGTTTGTCCAAGATTTGCGATATTGACAATCCACCATTCAGACTTTCTAAAACGAGGGCGAGTAATCAAAACCCCGAGTGGGAAGGCAGTCAGAATCGCAATACCCGCAGAAATACCCACAAGTGTCAGATGTTGCTGTAATAAGCTTAAAAATTTATCTGGATTTTCAACTATCTTTGAGAACATTTGGTTCGAAAAAACCCACCAAAAGAAAGCAATGATGAAAATCCAAAAAAGCGCTTTGACTATCAAGGCAATAAGCTTCTTCTTGTCCATCTACTTTCCTCCTTACTATCCTTTTACCTCACGGTGTAAAAACTTCTCTATCAAAATAAGTGTCAGGCTCCCTAACTGATTTCCCTCTTCATCTACAATAACTATCTGATCCGCTTCTTGATTCAAAAGGATAGAGATGGCATCTCGTAATGAAAAGTCGCTTTGAATGGTTTTTGTATCTTGGATGTCTTCACTGGAACTCTCTAATTGAAAAGCTTTTACCAGGTCGTTTACCGTATATAAGCTTAAACTCTTTAAAGCGCGATCTTTACCAACAAACTCAGATACGAATCCATTTTTAGGATGGTTAAGAATTTCAGTGGGGGTATCATATTGCATGATCTTACCGCCTCTCAATAATGCAATGCGATCTCCCATCTTCACTGCTTCATCAATATCATGACTGACGAAGAGTATGGTTTTCTTTACCTCCTGTTGAATTCCTAAAAATTCATCCTGAATACGGTTTCTGATTATTGGATCCAACGCTCCGAATGGTTCATCCATTAACATAACAGGTGGATCAGCAGCCAGTGCACGGGCAACGCCAATGCGTTGTTGCTGTCCTCCTGATAGCTCATGTGGATAACGGTTACGGAATTCATCTGGATTCAGTCCAATTAAGTCCATCAGATAATTGAAACGTTTCCGTTTATCAATTCTGTCCCATTTCATTAAATTAGGTACTACCATCGTATTATCCTCAATCGTCATGTTTGGGAAAAGCCCATTGCTTTGGATAACATATCCAATATTCCTGCGCATTTCAATTCTATCGAGCTCTTTTACACTTTTTCCTTGAACCCGAATATTACCATCCGAAAGCTCTTCTAGCTGGTTTACCATCCGTAATAATGTTGTTTTCCCACAACCAGACGGGCCAAGTAGAATAACAAACTCTCCATCATTTACAGTCAAATTTATGTCATCAATTGCTTTTACATCGCCGCCGTAAATTTTTGTCACATGATCAAATTCTATCATTAGTATGACCTCTCTTTGTAAGTTTCTATCGTATACCTTTTGGAGTAAACTTAGTTTGTATGGCTTTCAAGCCAAAATCAACAATGAGGGCCAGGATAGATACAAAAATGGCACCCGTTAAAACCATATTTGTATTCCCACGACTGATACCAGAGTTAATCATTACTCCAAGACCTCCTGATCCAATAAACGCTGCAATAGCCCCGATGCCGATACTTAATACGGTGGCAGTTCTCACTCCAGCCATGATCAATGGAATGCCGTTTGGAATCTCTACTTTTGTCAACCGCTGAAAAGTTGTCATTCCAAGTCCTTTAGCTGCATCTCGTAAATTGGGATCAACGTTATTAATGGCGGTATACGTATTTCTAATAATGGGTAGTTGTGAATAAAGAATCAAAGCAATAACAGCTGGTAAAAAACCAATACCTTGACCTATCGTAGAAAGAATGGGGATCATGATACCAAACAATGCAATACTTGGAATAGTTAAAATAATTGAAGCAACTTGAAGAATCGTTTCAGCTAAGTACTCGTTCGTAGTCAAATAAATACCAAGCGGGACCCCAATTAGAATAGATATCACAACGGCTACACCAACAAGTTGAATATGTTCAATTGTATAAGACATTATATTTGAAAAATCTTTTTGAATATACGTAATGAGACTATCCAAAATCTAACACCTCTTTTCATCAATATTCTGTTTTTTTCCCGATACTCTATAACATTACAGAAGTTAATGCCTAACAACAAGTCGCTAATAACGGGAATTATCATTATAACCTGTTTAAATCCGTCAAAAACTGTCGGTAATAGATGAAAATCTGTTAAATCCTCTGAATTACTAATACAGGAGGGAGAGTTACCTTACTTTGGGATGCCTTTAAAAGGAGTTAGATCAATTACTGACAGCATCTTTTATGCCCATTTTTTGAATTGTATTTTGTTGTCCTTGTCGTTCGTTACCTATTAATATGCTATATTCCTCTAGAAACTATACAGCTAAAGGCAAACTCCACCTTGTAACGTACAAACTTCTTAAAGTGTGTTGCATATAATTAACTATGTCAGATTTGGAGGTGTTTGGATGAGTGCAGTTAGAGGCTATGCCGGTGGCGGCTTTGCTTTAATTGTCGTGCTGTTTATTCTATTAATCATTGTAGGATCAGCAGGTTTTTTCACACCGACTTATTAATCACATATGGGGTGCCTGACACCAATTTGCCCAGTCCTCTGCCCTCTTTAACCATTTGATGACCAGGTACACTTCATCGTTAGGAACACCTAAGAATAAACTAGG
>JAWJLM010000138.1 GCA_040191315.1 Bacillaceae bacterium S4-13-56
ACGTCGATGATCAAGGGTGCTTGCGCTTTTCTTATAATAATTCAGATAATTTTCGTGTTAGTTTTTATAACATCTATTGACAGATAAATGTACACGTTTTATAATATGGGTATTACCAACAAGGATGGGAGGTTCCTATATGAGTGATACTGATAAGATAAGACGCTCTATGCCTCTGTTTCCTATGGGGATTGTGATGTCACTTACTGAACTTACCGCAAGACAGATTCGTTACTATGAGCAAAACAACTTAATTTCTCCAGCAAGAACGGAGGGGAATAGAAGAATGTTTTCGTTCAATGATGTCGATCGACTTCTAGAAATTAAGGAACTTATCGAACAAGGGATAAACTTAGCGGGCATTAAACAAGTGTTAACCATGCGCGAAGATAAACTTCAAACTATTGAAGATTATCAAGTTCCTGAAGAACATCGTGAACTTTCTGATCAGCAACTACGAACAATGCTTAGATCAGAATTGATGGATGTTGGCAGGCTTGGAAAAACATCGTTGCGTCAGGGAGAGTTATCAAGATTCTTCCATTAATAAATTATATATTTTATAGGAGGAGAATAAAGTAGATGGGATCGAAAATGACTAGTGAAAAAATTTGGGAAATCGTTAAAGAGGAGAATGTAAGATTTATTCGTTTGCAATTCACAGATATGCTTGGAACTATTAAGAACGTTGAGATTCCTTTAGGCCAATTGGACAAAGCATTAGAGAACAAAATGATGTTTGATGGATCTTCAATTGAAGGGTTTGTTCGTATTGAAGAATCTGACATGTACTTGTATCCAGATCTAGATACTTTTGTTGTTTTTCCTTGGACTTCTGAAAAAGGAAAGGTGGCACGCTTCATTTGTGACATCTATAATCCAGATGGAACTCCATTTGAAGGTTGCCCTCGTTATAACTTAAAGCGGAACCTAAAGAAAATGGAGGAAATGGGCTTCTCAGCCTTTAATATTGGAACTGAGCCTGAGTTCTTCTTATTTAAGTTAGATGAAGCAGGAGAAGCAACATTAGAGCTTAACGATAAAGGTGGATATTTTGACCTTGCTCCAACAGATCTTGGTGAAAACTGCCGTAGAGATATCGTATTAGAGCTTGAAGAAATGGGATTTGAAATTGAGGCATCTCACCATGAAGTTGCTCCAGGTCAACATGAAATTGACTTTAAGTATTCTGATGCCCTTAAACATTGTGATGATATACAAACATTTAAACTAGTGGTTAAAACGATTGCGAGAAAGCATGGATTACATGCAACCTTTATGCCAAAACCATTGTTTGGTGTAAACGGATCTGGGATGCACTGTAACATGTCTTTATTTAAAGGTGGAGAAAATGCGTTTTTTGATGAAAATGGTCCAATGCAACTTAACGAAACTGCCTACCAATTTACTGCTGGAATTTTAAAACATGCTCTTGGTTTTACTGCAGTGACAAATCCAACAGTAAACTCCTATAAACGGTTAGTTCCAGGATACGAAGCTCCTTGTTATGTGGCTTGGTCTGGTAGAAACCGTAGCCCTCTAGTTCGTGTTCCTTCTTCTAGAGGTTTAAGTACTCGAATTGAAGTCCGTAGTGTAGATCCATCTGCAAATCCATATTTAGCAATGGCTGTATTATTAGCTTCTGGTTTGGATGGGCTGTCTAACAAGATTCAAGTTCCAACTCCAATTGACCGTAACATTTATGTCATGACAAAAGAAGAAAGAGTAGAAAATGGAATTGTTGATTTGCCAGCAACACTATACCACGCTCTCGAAACTTTAAGAAAAGATGAAATCGTTGTGGAAGCTTTAGGAGCCCATTTATTTGAACATTTTATTGAAGCGAAAGAAATTGAATGGGATATGTTCCGTACACAGGTGCATCCTTGGGAGCGCGAGCAGTATCTATCAAGTTATTAATTAGTTTAAACCCTTGACACTATTGGTGTTAAGGGTTTTTAATGTTTTGGGGTGTAGTTAGAATTCTATTAAGGAATTAGCGTTCACCCCAATTTCACCCCAAAAATTTAATAAAAAAATATTATTCATTACTCAACTTTCGCAGACTGAAACAGGCAGGTATGCCTTGATGTAGTTGGGTAAGCCTGCGATCCATTGTTGTAGTTGACTTTTGATCAGTTTTTGTACCTTCTTGTTGCTCTTTTTCAAGGCATCTTCAAGAAGCTCGATTAATTGCTGTAATGCCACAGCCCAATCGAGATCATTAACTTCATCACATAATTCATAAAACATATCG
>JAWJLM010000139.1 GCA_040191315.1 Bacillaceae bacterium S4-13-56
AGCCCAATCGAGATCATTAACTTCATCACATAATTCATAAAACATATCGCCAAGTGTTCGTTCGTCTGTGCTACAACGGTTTTGCCACGAGAGAACAATATATCGTGCGAAAACTATGGTTGTATGACTAATTAAGCCGTCATACGAACGACCTTGGAACTCTTTTTGGAGTTTCAATAGAGACTTTGTTGTTTTAAAAAAGACTTCAATGTCCCAACGCATTCCGTAAATACGAATGATTTCTTGGTCACTGAGCGTACAGTCTGTACTTAAAATCGCTAACCATTCACTCTTTTTATTGCGATTGCGAACAAAGACAACTTTAATAGGCACTCCATTCGCTTGTGTGGTATGAATAGAACGAAGAATGCTTTTCTTACCATTGGTTGGCTTCGCTAAACAGTAAAGTTCCTTTAAGCTCACACGTTTCCCATTCACGATGTAACGTTGCTTTAGATTCTTTACCATACCAATGACATCAATGCCTTGGTCCTTGATATGCTTAACGAGAGGCTGATACGTGAACCAAGAGTCCATCAGCACATAGGAAGCATCGATGCCGGCATTCATCGCACGTTCGACCATGCCAGGTATTTGCTCTGGTGCGGTTTGTAACGCTTCTACTCTTCGTTTATAACCGGAACTACGCTTATCAATTTTTGATGATATTCCATTAATTTGGCTTTTCTTCGAGCTTAATAAAGAAAAGTCCACTGGAATGAACGTTGCTCCATCTGACCAGCCAAGCGTAAGCATACGAAAGCCTTTATAAAATCGTATCCTTTTGGGATGCATGATCAAAACAGCGAGCTAATAACTCAACAGATTTACTGCGGTTACGATCATACGAAGAATCATCTAAGATCAATACTTTCGGCCGATCATGAATCGTTAGGTTTGTCACTTTCTCAATCGTATGAACGCTTAGAAATAGTAAAAATCTTCTCCAAGCAAAGGTAGACTTGTTTAAAAAACGATAGACCGCATCCTTTTCTGGACATTCGCTAGCTTTCTTACTTTGAAGTAGTTGAAACCAGTTTTTATTTTCAAACATCAGACTAAAAATTAATTGAACATCAGACTAAAAATTAATTGAAAAAGATACGCACAAGTAAAGCCGACAGACTTTGTAATACCAGCCTTTCTTAGATGTTTAAACAGCTCTAATTCTTTAAATGTTGAAGAAAGTTCATTTGGTAGTTGATTATTTTGGTCATTATTCGCTATCATATAGGAGACACCTCTTCTGTATTGGTAGTGTTTTCTAATCAATTACACTATACCAAATTTGAGGTGTTTTTTTATGCCTATTTCATTTGTCAATGACCATATTTGAAGAGTGACACGCTTTACGGCTAGTTAAATTGAATACTTTTTTCTAGCTGCAAAAGTTGAGTTCATTATTTAATATACTCTCCATGCATCTTTCAAATTGATCTGTGTTTTTCTGTTCCGTTTTCGGTGTTTGTCAAGATAGTTGTCGTATTTAACTTGTTTACTAG
>JAWJLM010000140.1 GCA_040191315.1 Bacillaceae bacterium S4-13-56
CCACTGTGACCTATACTGAGCTAGTTGGATAATCAGATAATTAATTAGACTAAGTATTGTATCTGGATATAGATAATGAACAACGTTATATTTTGCAGTATATCTTCTGTCGCCATATCCCTTTGTAATATACCCCATTGTTGAAATTACTCCACTTGAGTCATCTGAAAGAACTGCTTCATCAGTTACTTCCATCTCAACAAATCCTCCACCAGATACTTTTTTTGTTTTTGTAATTTTATTATATACATCTTTAGTATCAATGTTAACTTTTTCTTCAGACATTTCTTTCATTGCTTTTCCAATTTCTTTACTTAAGCTTTCCAAATATGCAGTTAATACTCCTGGATCAGTATTCTCGTAAAGATACATTCTTATTTCTTCATCGGACTTCGAAGCATCTTTAGAAAATGTTTCTAACGCACTCTCTAATTCTTTCATACTTGTAAATTCATAATCCTGTCCTTTCACTTGTGCACTAGCAGGATTCACTGATGATAACAATAAGGCCATAATCACTCCAATAACTAACATGGACTTCCTCATTTAATCATCTCCACTTATTACATTTAAACTATAACCCTACTCTATTAAATCGTAAACTTTTTTTACATTTAATACAATTTTAACAAGAAAGTATATTAACTCTGATCAATATACTATAGAGACAGCCTTAGTAATTAAAATGAAAGAAAAAAATTCAAATAATCTTGCTCCAAGAGGAAGAACCAATTTTTAAATCATCATCTTTTCATACATTCTCATCATCATGACGATAGCTTCTTCTCTTGTAATAGGATCGCTTAATCGACTTCCATCAGTGATTCCTATCTTTTTCGCTTGCTCTACTTTTTCCGCAAACTCTTTTTTATAATCCGGTTGCGCCACTATATGCAACTCCTTTATTTTCTTTTGTGTTGATGGACCTACTAAACCATCTTTTTTTAAGTTGTGATCGTTCTGGAATGCTTTTACTGCTTTATCCGTATTAGGCCCAAATTTTCCATCTATCGAGTCAGTGTAATATCCTAACTGTGAGAGATCATGCTGTAGATCAACAACCTAGTCTCCCTGGTCTCCAATGCACTGGAAAGGATTATCCAAATAAGGGATAGGATTAACGCTTTTGGACCTGGCACTATTCCAATCACCAAAGTGAAGTTCAAAATGTAGATGTTGTGCTGTGCTGTCTCCAGCATTTTAAGTCACAGTGACAACCCGAAATTTGGCGATAACTATATGTATATCTGTAACTATCATACGTAAATGGATTACTTAATTTCGACTTAGGTAAGGTGTTTTCCAATGAAGTCCGTTAATTTGTCCTTCCAAAAACTATATGCGGTGTAATTGTATCCATTTTTCATTACAATGT
>JAWJLM010000141.1 GCA_040191315.1 Bacillaceae bacterium S4-13-56
TAAGTTTAATCTATTTAACCATTCCTTATTAATAACAACGTCTATCCTTTGCTTTACCACTATTTGTTGTACGGTTCACCGTAACGTTGGATAGGGTAAATAAAACCAGGAGAGGTCACTCCTCTCCTGGTTTTATTTTGTCCTTATTTTGTCTCTATTTTTGTCCCTATTCTTCACTGCACTTAAAGATTTATCATTAATGTCCTCATTATGTCCTCATTTTTATTTAATTTTATTATAAATAGAGGGAAATCATACCAATATGTCCTTATTTTGTCTCTATTATGTCCTTATTTTGGAGGATTATATACATATTTTGTTCCAGCGCCTCTTCCATTTACCTCTACTCCATCAGGTTCTAGTTCCTTTATTAGACGTTGTACTTGTTTACTATTCATTCCTGTTAATTGTCTTATTTCTTTATTAGTTAGAGTCCGTTCTTTAAGAATAGATAATACTCTGATTTTAACTGCCTCTTTATCTAAGCTTTGTTGGCGTTCATACTTCATATTTTCCTTTAGCAATTCATATGCCTTTCTCGATAAAGTATAATACCTTCCTTTACCACGACCAACTGATTCTAACAAATTAAAATCATTGTACATTTTACTTAATAATTCCCTAGCTTGTTCGACACTTCGTTGGGAGACCTCTGCTGCAATTACAGTATCTATTTGTTCATGTCTGATTAAATATTGCAAAATGAGTAAATGATCTACATCAATTTGATTGCCTTCATCAACCATTTGTTTTACCAAGTTCTTAAACCCTTTATTTAGAGGAGAAGATATAAAGGTCAATTCAATATTACTACCAACTTCTCTATAAATAGGGGGTTCTTTACCTTCTACTAGTAGGGAACGAAATATTCTAGATACGCCTAAATTAGACCTATTTACTAATTTCAATCTATCCAGTAGATCCATCAGATGGTTGTTTCTAGCGACTGGTGGATGGTGCAATATATTATTAGGAGTTATGCCACCTATAAATTGGCCAGGATTGGTTAGCGCTAATTTATCCCTATATTGCTTTAACATAATTGTTCCACTAATTCTGTAATCTCGATGGCCAAAGGCATTTAACAACGCTTCTCTTAGTGCAATTGTTGGATAAGTACTAAACTCAGGATGAACTAGTCCAGACTCTATTGTAACCATTGGGTTATCCACTGAAATATATCTCTCTAATTCATATAAAGCAACAGGAATAGCGTGAGTTCCATCGTCCCTATGAGAATAATCTGTATCACTTAGCATTTTTCTATATGACCATTTATGTTGTGGAATTAGCCTTTCAATAGCATCTGGCTTACCAACTAATAACAGAGACCCCTTTGTAAAATATCCATTCTTTATACCACCGATAGATTTTAAAAGGTCTTCATCTGAAAGTGATAACAAACTATCATCCGATCTCTCACGTGACATAAATTCACGTATTCGTTCCATAGCGGAGTGGGAAAACAAATTATTCCAATCCTCGTAAATTACCTCAGATGTAAAATCAACCTGTCCTGATGAATCAATCATTTGCCTTCTTAATGTTCCTGTGAAAGGCAGACAATCTTTTCCCTGTCTTATTGTTGCAGCACCGTCTGTTGTTGTATAAGGGGGCATTCCTGGAAAAACATTCATTATTAAAAGCCTAACAGAACCATCTTTTAGATAGATGTCATCGAATGAAGGAGTTAAATGAGGGTCCGTCTTTTCATATATCCTTTTTTGCAGTTCTGGTATATCTATATCAAATGGTACCCCTTTTAGAGCATTATCTATCCCCTGCACTTTGTCAGCTATACCAAAAACAACACTCCCCCCACCACCATTTGCCATACAAACAGCATAACTAATCATTGTCTTTACATTATCTTCTCTACTTCTACCATTCCATTGTTTAAAGTCCAAGTCTTGAGCTTCAAAATCATCTGCTACATGATCATCCAACTTGCTGATTATATCCATTATCTCACTTTTGCTCTTCATTTAAGTGTTTCCTCCTCTCTTGTTAAATTTTTCATATTATTTATCCTTATTTTACACATATTTGATACAGTAGTATACTTTCTCAATCCATTACTAAAAAACACAATTTCCTTAACGTTGGTTAGGGTAAACTAATATAACATTGAGCAGTAAGGATGCATAAGTTTGATGATATTCTTACTGCTCCTCATCCGTTAACAATTGGTCTTCTTTATCAGGAAAATTCTCATACAATAGATTAGCTAAATGGCCCATCATTTTCATAATAAACATACCTTGCATTTGATCAACAATCTCACTTTCTTTCTCTTGTATTTTAAGTCACAGTGACAACCTGTGAATGCTAAACTAAAATAGACCATTATTGCTAG
>JAWJLM010000142.1 GCA_040191315.1 Bacillaceae bacterium S4-13-56
AAAAATATCATATATTCAAAATTAGGCCAAACCCTTGATACTCCTGATTTTTCACGGTGAGAACCGTCCCCACCAACACGCTCTTTAAAGAAGTTGAGCATAACCTTTATATTTTGAGCATTACAGCTAGGTGTTGAGCATAGGGGTGGGGACGTGAGCATTCACCTCTAAAACCTGAGCATAAATATTTGAATTTTGAGCATAGACCCTACTTAATCCGCGCATAAAGGATTTAACTCGCGCG
>JAWJLM010000143.1 GCA_040191315.1 Bacillaceae bacterium S4-13-56
ACCTGAGCATAAATATTCGAATTTTGAGCATAGACCCTACTTAATCCGCGCATAAAGGATTTAACTCGCGCGAAAGAAACAAAAGTTGAGCATGTAGATAGAATATTGAGCAAAGAATAAGCCCTATGCTGTTGACACGCGTAGGGCTGCTTGTTTTATAAAATTAAAAGTCTTGTTAATGGAACCGTTCATTTTTAAACCCTTGTTACTCCTGATTTTTCACGCTGAGAACCGTCCCCACCAACACGCTTCAACACTTTTTTTGTTTCTTTTAAAATTGGTGTTAGATTCTGTCGAATAAATGGTATAATTTATCCAAGTCTATCTTTTTATCTTGCATAATAACAATCGGTGGGAATGACTATCTTGGGGGTGTTTTTTAAGCAGGGGCAATTTTAGATGGGTAAAATTCATTTTCATATTTTAGTAAGGGAGTACGAGAAGTTGGCTAAATTTAAGGGAATCCAATTCGGGAAAGTGAGGAATCCATTCAAAGGATTCCGTAAAAAGAATAACACCGAGGAGCAGACAAAGAAAAATGAGAAGGGCTTACATCTTTTAAAGAAGAAACCTTCAGGGGACAAAAATTCAAAAGGTCAAAAGAACCCTCGTTTTAAGAGTTCTATCATGACTAAGCCATTGTACATATTTATCTTTTTTGTATTGATAGCTGTTTCAACTGTTGGATTTGCATCATATTACATATCAAACAACATCATTCACTCCAAAGTTGAAAGTGCTTCGGAACAAACCATTGTTCAAGCTGGTTCGAAGCTTGACTTGGTTTTTGCCAATTACATTAAAATTCCTCAGGAGCTTTTAATGAAGCGAAGCTTTTTTGATGCGTTAAAGGAAATTAGTCAGTATGATACCCCAACAGATGTCACTTACGAATTAATCGAAACGGTTCAACAAGAGCTGTCTGCCCTAAATTTGGCGGATCGACATTTGAACATACATTTGATTAATACTGAGAACCAAGCCTATTATTCCACCTCAAGCAATCGAAATAGGGAGCAGATTTTTGCTTCTGATTGGTATAAAAAGGCCTTAGAAACTAAAGACCGGATGATCTGGCTTGGCGGAAATAAGAACGGTGTGTCTGGCACGATTAATACCCCAACTGTTAGTTTTGCTCAAATGATGAGCGTTAGCGGGACATGGTACATCATGATTTTTGATATCAATGAGGTTGTTTTCATGGATGCTCTTGAAGGGGTTAAATTCAGTGAAGACAGCTATGTCAAAATCGTAGATAGGAACAATCAAGTTGCCTTTTCGTTTAAAACAGATGAGCTGAATCAGGAAAACAACTTTCCTCTTCATTTAGATTCGGATAAAAATGTTTTTCGAAATGATGACCAACTCATTTTTCAGTATGATTCAAAAAACACAGAGTATTTCTTGGTAGGAGAAGTTTCCTCTGCTGAATTAACGAAGGAAACAAAAACGATTTTCATAGTCACTTTGGCGATTATTTTGGTTACTGTGATAGCTACACTCATTATTGGAAGAATCATTATGGGAATGGTTCGCAGGCCTCTGTCTGAGCTTTCCGAATTAATGATGGTTGCTAAAGACGGAGACTTAGGGGTTCGGTCTAATCTATCCAAACGCAAGGATGAGGTTGGGGAACTAGCCGACAGCTTTAATGATATGATGATCAATATTTCTAGCATGATGCAAAAAACTCGAGATTCGTCCGCGAAGGTTAAGCGAGCCGCAGATGAACTTCAGGAAATTTCACGATTACAGTCTGAAACGGCACGTGAAGTCGCTTCTGCATCAGAAGAAATTGCTTCTGGCGCAACGACTTTAACCCATGAGGCTGAAAGTGGTAATACTTTGGTAAGCAAAATTAATTTGGAAGTTGAAAGTGTCTATCAAAATAATCAGGAGATGGAAAAACGTTCGACTGAAGTTCGCGAAGGTAGTTTTGCTGGGATTGAAAAAATGGACGAACTGGTGGCTAAGACTAAGCAGGGTGAACAGTTAACTCTTGCCTTAATTGAAAAAACAGATTCATTGAAAAATAGTACCTCTCAGATCAGCGATGTCATGGACATTTTAACTAATATTGCTACTCAAACAAATTTACTTTCCTTGAATGCTACCATTGAGGCTGCCCGTGCTGGTGAAGCTGGGAAGGGATTTGCTGTAGTAGCTGATGAGATTCGCAAGCTGTCTATTCAATCTAAGGATTCTATTGATAAAGTTGGACAGATTACATCTGCGATTTTAGGTGAGATGAATGAGACCTTAAGTGTGTTAGATGAAGCACATCCAATCTTTAAGGAGCAGGTTGTGGCCGCACAGGAAACCGATGGCCTCTTGAAACAGGTTGGCGAGAGAATGAACGAGTTTACATCCATGATCCAGCAGGTCTCTCAATCTATTGAACAATTACGAAACTCTCAGGAAACTCTATCATCTACGATTCAACAGGTGAGTGCTACCGCCGAGGAGTCCTCCGCTATTAGTGAAGAAGTGTCCGCTTCCACTGAGGAACAATTGAAAGCTAGTGATTCACTGGTTAGAACGGCGAGTGAGTTGAAGGAGTTATCTGAGGATCTGCAGAAGAGCTTGGAGAACTTTAGGTTGTAGGTTGTTTTTGTTTTTATTAGTGTTTTTGTTAGTGCCCCGGGGTTGAATAACTTCGGGGTGTTTTTATGGGGTATTGAGCGGTGAGCATATACTGGTTACTTTGAGCATTAGCTCCTTTAAGGTGAGCATATACTGGTTACTTTGAGCATTATGGTTAGCGGTTGAGCATAAAACCAGATAATCGAGCATTGATTTTAAAAACCTGAGCATTAAATCGGGAATTTTGAGCATAGACCCTATTAAACCCGAGC
>JAWJLM010000144.1 GCA_040191315.1 Bacillaceae bacterium S4-13-56
CACTATTACTTATTCTGAGCTAGTGGGATAATCATTATATTTTTTATCTGGAAAAGTGGTGCTCAATTAATATACCATGTATGATCTACGAAACCAACCAACAAATTCTGGTAATTATACAATGTTAAACTAGTATAAATAAAAAAGTGTGTACAGCTATCTAAATGCCTATACACACATCATTCGGAATTACTGATGTCGTTTAAATGGATTTTCCACTCCATCAACGTTGCGTTATTTAGGAACTCTTTGTCTTCTAAATAAGGTAATCTCCCACAACACAACAAAAAAGTTAAGAAAGGATCCTTTATTTCTCCATGAACTACTCTATCTACGTATTCTTCTGCGGTTAATATGTTTGGAATGTCTATGATACCCAGGCATACGTCCCCCGACTAACACTCGTTCTAACCCTTCATGGATGACTACTTCATACATGGACTGCATAAGCCACTTTCCTTAATCCAATTTTCGGTAGGATGCCGAACACAAATATCTACAACATAGAGTGTATTACCGTTTGGGTTGTGATTTCGAATATAACTGTCATTGTTATCTCTTCCTAAGTATGATTTGGGTGTTTCGGGTCAAAGTCAACTATTAAACTAGTCATCGATCCCACTAAATATCCATCAACTTCTACACAAAGTCTCCTTCAGGAAAAAGATTCACATGATTTGTTAACTATCCATTATTCCATCAAAGTTCAGAAGGAAACGGAGGAGGGAAAACTTTCCCGCTGGATATCAATTAATTGATCAAAATCAGAAGAATTATAATTTCGAATCACCATATCAAAATTATTTCCTTCATTAAATAAACTAAATTGTTTTCTGTAAGCCATATACTCTTGCAACTCCTTCATCAGACTTATCGTCTTGATGAAATACTTGCTTGCTTAAGTCTGGATAAATATCGAATCTACGATCACGCCAAGTAGTTACAGAACCATTGGCTCTTACTTCATATAATAAGGAAAGATCAAGATCCGCAGTAATGATCATGTCATTATTGATATCCCCTTCCATTAGTAGCCCTTGTTGCGGGAATGGAATATCATTCGGAGTGATAACCGCTGCTTGTCCATAATTGGCACGCATAAAATCAACCGTTGGAAGAGAACCGATAGTACCTGTAGTTACAACGTATAGTTGATTTTCGATGGTTCTTGCATGACAGCTGTAGCGAACACGGTGGAAGCCATGACGATCATCTGTACAAGACGGACAGAAAACAACATCAGCGCCCATCCCCCGGACCATACGAACCACTTCAGGGAATTCAATATCATAGCAAGTCAATAGAGCGATTTTCCCTTTCGAAGTTTCAAAGATTTGTAGGGAATCACCTGGTGTTAGATTCCAATCATGAACCTCAGTTGGTGTGAGGTGGAGTTTCGGTTGTTCTCCAATTCGTCCATCTGGGTAAAAAATATGAGCTACATTATAAAGTTTATCTCCTTTACGAACGATATGAGTTCCTCCGATAATGTGCATATCCATTTCATAAGCAAGAGATGACATTAGATCATAGTATCTATCAGTATAATTTGGCAGATTCTCAATTGTTTGAGAAGTACCAAGTTCATTAGGAATAGAAAGGAGTTGTGTCGTTAAGAATTCTGGAAACAACACAAAGTCAGATTTAAACTCAGCAGCTGTTTTTACATAATGAGAGACTTGCTCAGCAAATTCCTCAAAGCTACCGATCGAATGAAGATGATATTGAACAGGTGAAACACGCATTTTCATTAGATATACCCCCCTTAAAAAATCAATAAGAAGAATATATCACAGAACAATATAACTGACTATGGTTTTGGCTCAGAAATAGCTACTAATTTTCCTTTTCTCCAATCATTTATATACCATTGCTAACTTAATTTGCTTCTTGATTCTCTAAATATGGTTGATACATCATGATTGCATAATTCTCACCAACAAATTGATCATCTATTTCTTCCAATTGCCCATTGTACACTATACGATAAATTGTATTATGGCGAACATAATCACCCCAAAAAGCCATTTTCATTTCATGAGATCCTTCGTAAACTTGATATGTTTCTAGTTGAGGATGATGGCAATGCCACTCCCCCACCAAATAAGAGTCTGTCACCTTGAGACGAAGCTGATAGGTGTTACTAGTTTTATTTTCTATCTGTAGATCCAAATAATTATAAGCACAAGTAGCCCCACTACCAAAGGGCTGGGTTCGATTACTATCTGGGAAGACATCGAAACTATGACGATATCTTTCCGTAACAGTTAAGGTAGTGTGTAGAGTCATCCAATAAAGCAAATTGGATAATTGGCAAAGACCTCCACCTACACCAGGCATGAACTTCCCACAGTGCAATACCATTCCATCCACATACCCTTTTCTTTTGGTAGGTTTTCCTATGGAGCACCAATAGGAAAATGTCTCGCCTGGCTTAATGACTAATCCGTCTAATTCTTTTATGGCTAATTTCAAATTTATAATTTTATTAGTCTGATACCAGATGTCTACATTTTGAAGCTTTCTTAAAAGTGGTGTCTGATGAGTAAAAGCTATATGAGGAAGATTCTGATCAAGAAACATACGGGAATAATGATTTCTGTGAAGATACCAGATGATTCTTCGTTTATTGGTGTAGAACAACTTTCCACAGGCAATTCTTAATTTGGAGCGTTTTTTTTGGTTTAACTTCGACTAAATTCATTCCGTTACCTCATTTTCATATATTTGCCTTACTCATAAGAACTTAATTACTTCCAATTACTTTTATTAATTCGTTATCTACCCTCGTTTCTCCTTTGGTTTTTTCTTATATAACCCTCAAAAATAAAACCGTTTTATCGAACACTATAACCAAAATCAGAGGGATTTTCTGAAAGGAGGTGAATGTCGGTAGTATGGCTACATTTACGAGGAATTTTCTCTTCTTGGGGTCCCCCTGTGTTAGCATGGTTGTCATAAGGTTCCATAG
>JAWJLM010000145.1 GCA_040191315.1 Bacillaceae bacterium S4-13-56
AGATTCGTTCCACCAAGAGGTTACGGTACCAACTTCAAAAATTGGGTTTGGATGAAACCAGTGTTATCAAGGGTCTTGGATTTTTGTCCGTTGCCTCTACCTTAAACTTTATGAAAGATGAAAGCTGATAAAAAAAACAGAGTTGACACGATGACCCAGCCAATCGTGTATGGAATGTTAAGTATGAGAAAACTAAATAATAAAGGACCAAGAATAATTCCTAAATAGACAAACATCATACTAAAGCCCGTTACTTTTCCTGCAAGTTGTGCGGTTACCTCCTCAACCATGACTACCATAAAAACCCCATTCCAGCCATTGGTAACGAAGCCCATTAGAAAGATAATGAGTCCAAGTATCAGTTTGACGAGTAGAATATGATCTAAATCCTTTATGAAATAACATAGAACAACAAAAATAAGGATGAAAAGACCAGATGAAATAAGTAAATTTCTAAATAATTTTTTTCGATTTGTGAACAGATAATCACAGCTCCATCCCCAGAATATTCTTCCTACTAGTCCAGAAAACTGGAGAATTGCTAAATAGAAACTAGCGGTAATGTAATTAAAACTTAATTCTTTTTGCAAATATAATACTAAGAAGGTAATAATAATCCACTGTGCTGCAGCTATGATTAAGCCACCAATACTAGTCAATAGAACATTTTTATTCTTATAGATCAAATGATAGGAATCATTCGAAACACCTTTGTTTTTTTCAAGAAATGATTGGTCATTTCTTGATTTGTCTTCAAATAGTTTTCTAATTAATATATAGGCTGAAATGGACAATAGTAGGATGACAGAAAAATAGACTGCAACTTTCCAACCCCAATGAACTGCAATAGTAGGAAGTATCCCAGCTGCCAACATGCCTCCCATAGAAAGACCGGTTTGTTTTAAACTCATCACAGTTCCTCTAATTTTATTAGAGAAATCGTTGACCACTACTTTATTTATTGAAGGATTAATCAAGGTGTACCCTACACCAGTTAAAGCTAAAAAGACAAGTTTAAGGTTGAAACTATCTGGCAATGTTGTTAAGAGTAAAGATACCGCCATCAAAGCTCCACCCACCATGATACAAAGTTTTACGCCATACCGATCCACCCAATATCCAGCCAACATAGAGCATGAAGTTGCACCAATATAAAAGGAAGTAATAAACCATGCAATCTTAGTTGGATCCAAATTATCTATTTTCGCAAGTAAGGGACCTAGGGTTGGAAAGGTAAACATACCTATTGAAGTAAATGCCAGAATAACCATAATGTATAAAGTTTTCGCTATCTCTTGCTTAGTCACTAATTGTCACTTCCTATGTTTCTATTTTAAAATAGAACATTTTACCCCTTACCTATATTTCACATTCTCATAGCACCTCTCATTCCTCCATCCACCCGAATAGTTTCCCCAGTAATATAATTTCTTAGGTAACTCACTAAAAAGAGTGCTGTACCAAATACATTCTTCTTTTTACCTAGTCTTTTTAATGGTATGGAATCAGTATTAGTTTGACCCTGCAACTTCAGTCCCTCCGTCTCAATAAATCCTGGAGCGATCCCATTTACCGTAATATTATATTTTGCCCATTCCACTACAAGTGTTTGATTCAGTAGATTTAAACCAGCTTTTGCAACCGAGTACGGAGCATGATGAACATCTGGTAAAAAACCTGCAATTAAAGACATGTTGATGATTTTTCCACCCTGTTTTTGATTACGCATTACTTTACAAACTTCTTTTGAACAAAAGAAGTTTGTATTTAAATTTGTTTCAATAATCGCATTCCATCCATTTGGAGTGATCTCTTCAGAAGGTGCGGCAAATGATCCTCCAGCATTATTAATTAAGACATCAATACTACCAAAATGGTCTTTTGTCTGCTGGATCAATTTCATTGCCTCTTCATTAGACCTTAAATTAGCTCTAACAGCTAACGCCTCAAAACCATTGTTTTGGATAATAGGCGAACTTTATCGCGAGTTCTTTCCCAATTCCATCTAACTGAACTTCCCGTAATAATAATTACCTTATCTTTAACATTAACTAACATATCCATCCCCCTCATAATGCTATAGCTTTTTTGCTGAGATATCATCACTAAGTCATCCCTTCAAAACTAATCCACCATCAATGCGGATCTTTTGTCTGTTAATCATTACATTTGTTTTGAACATAAGTTCAATGCAATATTTGCTACATCAACAATTTCCATGGGACGATAAGCGGCAATTCGATTTCTGGAATTTTGTATATGCTTACTGGCATCTTGATTTATATTTCTTATTGCTTTTGTATCCATCGTTCTAGCAGAAATGATATTTGCTGTTATACCATAGGAATTCAACTGCCATATATCGTATTAATACTTCCACTGCAGCTTTTGGAACTCCTAAAGGTGGATAATAGGGGCACTACAATTTGTGTGATCCTCTGCTAGAAATAGCAAAGATTCTACCCCATTATTTCTTTTTCATTAATGGCACTAATTCTTGAGCACCAAGAAGTAGTGGATCAAGGTTAGTGTTAAAGTGTTTCCTCCATAATTCAGAAGAAATCGATAGAATATCAGAACCAATTCCGTTTTTTATTGTACTCTTCTTACCTTAATATCATTATATAAAGTAAGTATATTTTGAACATTCCCAATATTGCATATGCAAACACCCTAAAAAAGGAGATGATCAATCCCTAATTTTGCACACTTAAAATAAACATATAACCCGAAACTGCTAATACTATTGTCGGCTTGGGTATTTTTTATATATTTTATTGTCATATTATTGTGGATTAAAGTAGATTAATATGGTATATTATATG
>JAWJLM010000146.1 GCA_040191315.1 Bacillaceae bacterium S4-13-56
ACGTCGATGATCGAGGGCGCTTGCGCTTTTCTTAATAAATTTCACTCTTTTCAAAGTTATCCAATAGAAAATGAACAACTCTTTTTAAAATTTACCTATTTGGGGAATACCAATGAAAGGGAAATTTTTAAAATATAAAGGAGTTGGAGTAATTGTCAAATGTAAAATTAGCAGTCATTTTTTACACCATGGGTGGAGTGAATCATCAGCTAGCAAAGTGGGCAGAAGAAGGTGGAAAAGAAGCTGTAGCTGAAGTGAAAGTGTTAAAAGTTCAGGAGCTAGCACCTGAATCTGTCATTGAACAAAATGAAGTATGGAAATTAACTACAGAGGCAGTTAAGGATGTACCTGTAGCAACCTCCGATGATATCGAGTGGGCAGATGCAATCATCTTTAGCGTTCCAACACGATTTGGGAATATGCCGTCTCAAATGAAACAATTCCTTGATATACAAGGTGGTCTTTGGGCAAGTGGAAAAACAGTGAATAAAGTCGTCAGTGCCATGGTCTCAGCCCAAAACCCGCATGGAGGTCAAGAATCGACCATTCTTTCTTTATATACATCCATGATGCATTGGGGAGCCATTATTGTACCTCCTGGCTACACCGACCCAGTTCTATTCGGTGCAGGTGGAAACCCATACGGGACAAGTGTTTCCGTTAATGAAGAAGGTAAGATGGTGGAAAATGTTGAAGCAGCAGTTAAGCATCAAGCGAAACGCACCGTACAAATTGCGAAGAAAGTGAAATAAGCATAAGCTATTGTGAAAAAGGTCGGAACTTGGGGAAATACCATGTTCCGGCCTTTTATCCAACATGAATGGGCAGACATACCCTCACCACAAATCTTAAGTAAAACGAGAAGAGTAGATAGGGGGATAAACTGCCAGTATATGTCCAATTGGTTCAAGGGGCCTTTAGTTCTTACCTTTTCTACCGATAGCAATATTAAGTGCTTTTATCCCGATTGCATTAGGAATAATTAAGCAAAAAAAGATTAGATAAATAACATACCCTAAAACATAAGCCAAATCCATACATGCAAGTTCAAAAGTATTTGCAGTTTCAGGCATGAAAACAAATTGCTCAATTAATTTATTTACAGATTTTCCAAACGAGAAAGCCCATTCCTTTAGGTGTGGGATGAGAGTAAGGTCAGAGGTGCAATTATCATTCTTTCACCAATATCGTTTGAACTATTAGGTGTAATAGCCTGAGATATTGACGTATTATCTATACTAAAATGGGATACTAGAACACTATCATCTGAGATGGTTGCACTCATTAAAATTCTTCTTTGTGCGTTTTGAAAGCTTGGAGTGTTATGTATTGGTAAAAACTTAGGAAATGGAAGATGCGGCTTGTGCAACTATCGCTCCCGTTACTTTAAGTGTAACACTGCACAAAATTTGATTACCTCTACATTAAAGCTGTAACACAAAAAACGGCAAGTATAGAAGTTCACCTAATATACTTGCCATTAGCTATTTGACCGTAATGATAATTCGTTTATATTTATGACTGCCTTTAATTGTTGTAATAAATCTAATCCAATAATACCATCCAAATCAAATCCATAATTCATTGCACCAATTTCTAAAGAAAAACCTTCTGTTTGTATATCTCCAATTTTCACTGAATCAACAGTTTTAGAATATACAAACTCTGATCCCCCAACACCACTTATACGATAAATCATATCGTTTTCTTCTGCTACAATCCCTATTGACTCTGCTAAGTCTGTTGATACAACAGTACTTCCTGAGCCAGTATCAACTAACACACGTTGTAAATGAAGGGATTGTCCATTAAATCTTAGTTCCATATCCATAAGTAATAAACCATCATCAATTATTAGTTTTTTCACTATCGCCTAACACCTACCCATTTTTTCTCAATGATATTAGGCTCCTTACGGCTAGTATGAAGTACATATAGTTCACGATTAGGATCTTCTCTATGAATTTCTTGATAGGCTTTCATCGCCTCTGGAGAATTAGAAAATTTCTTCAAAGGAGCAATCTCATCTAAAATTCGCTCACTTTCGTCATTTGTATGTGCTTGTATAGCTTCTATCAAAACCCATTGGTCTGGAAACGCATGACACACATCTTCCCATTTCATTACGAGTCACCTCCAGATTATTTACTTATATTGTACCATGAAAATGTAAGGGCAGAATAACTCTAATAACATCTTATGCTAATTAAGGATATGCCTCTTTAGCTTGAGGAAAATGGCGAATACCCTTGTTCAGCATTCGCACCTGGTAGTGAAAAAATCGTTTGCTAACTTTCTTGATGTTTTAACGGTTCTTCGGTTCCTTTATTTACTGCATCAATTTGTATTAAATGGTCTTTATCTGTATCATAAGTGTAAAAATAATCAACTTTAGGTTCATCTTTAAAAGTTACGATAACAGCATTTGATTGTTCATTTTGATCTATATCTACAATGTTCATTTCTTCAATATCATCTAATATATCATAGCCTTTGTCCGTTAGGTATGAAATAGTATCCTCTTTAAGTGAATTAATTTCTTGAGTTGATATGAATAAGCGAATTCCACTTACTAATATCAACACAAATACTGCAACAAGAACAATATTTCTTTTTTTGATAATAACAACTCCAATCTTTATTAAAAAATTCTTATTCATACAGATAGGTAAGGGTTTGAAGTTATCTC
>JAWJLM010000147.1 GCA_040191315.1 Bacillaceae bacterium S4-13-56
TGTGAATGCTAAACTAAAATAGACCATTATTGCTAGATAAAAATGAACACTTTTTTACCAGTTATTTATGGGGATTGGCATTGAAATGGGTGCCGCCCCGGGGGAGGGGCGGCACCCATTTCAATGCTCGCATCACTCCTCCCTACTAGTTAAAAAAAAATCCCTTTATTGCTGTATAATATGATAGATTTGTAGACTTGATCAGCAATGGGGGAACGTAAAGGTGGAAAAGTGGAACATGTATATGGAAATTTATCAATTAAAACAACAAGGATTTAAAATTAGGAGAATTGCTAGAAAGCTAGGTATTTCAAGAACAACTGTTTATAAATATCTTGAAAAATCTCCAGAGGAAATGAGTGGATGGATGGCGTCAACCAAAACAAGAGTTAAAAAGCTGGATCCTTATGAAATGCTTATTCAAACGTGGTTAAGTGAAAATCCTGATATGTCAGCTGCACAAGTCCATGACTGGCTGATGGAAAGATATAAGGATCTAGAGGTGGGAGAAAGTACGGTACGCATTTATGTGAAGGAGTTACGTGAAAAGTATTCCATTCCTAAAACAGAAGAAAAGCGTGTTTATGAGGCTATTCCAGATCCACCAATGGGGCAACAAGCACAGGTTGATTTTGGACAAACCATACAGAAGACGACAAATGGAAAAGAGATAAAGTTATATTTTATTAGTTTCGTCCTTTCGCACTCACGTTATAAATATGTGGAGTGGCTAGATAGGCCTTTTACAACAAAAGATGTCATACGGACCCATGAAAATGCGTTTCAATACTTAGGAGGTATTCCTTACGAACTTGTTTATGATCAAGACTCCTTAATGGTAGTCAGCGAAAATGCGGGTGATCTTATTCTTACAGGTGAATTTCAAGCTTATCGTGAAGAAAGGAAATTAACTCTATTTGTGTGCAGAAAAGCGGATCCTGAAAGCAAAGGGAGAATTGAAAATGTGGTCGGATTTATAAAGAAAAACTTCGCTAAGAACCGTGTCTTTCACAACATTGAAACGTGGAATGAGTTGGGCATGGCGTGGCTTGAGAGAACGGGAAACGGGAAAGTTCACAATACAACAAAGAAGAGACCGGTCGAAGTGTTTGCCCTCGAAAAACAGCACTTGAGACCAGTCGTTACAAAAATTACTCTTTCGAGTGTTGATTCAAGTATAACAAGATCAGTTCGGAAGGACAATACCATCATTTATCTATCCAATCGTTATTCCGTCCCTCTCGGCACATATAAGAAAGATAAAGAGGTTTATATCGAGACAACGGATGAAAATCGCTTAATTGTTCGAGAGGAAAAGGCAGGACCAGTGATAGCCGATCATAAAATTAGTCATGAAAAAGGAAAATTGATTCAAGACCGCCAACATAAACGGGATCGCAATAAAGGAATTCCTGCTTATATCGCTAGTGTTGCCGAGAAGTTTGAAGATGTAGGATTGGCTCATGATTATCTGGAGGAAGTTCACCGAAGGTATCCCCGATATATTCGTGATCAGCTTCAACTTATATCAAAAGCGCTTGAATCCGAACCAGACATTGGAAATGATGCCTTAAAGGAATGTGTTCATAAAGGGATCTATAGTGCAACTGAATTTAGCGATGTCGTTCAGCATGTCAAACGCCAACGACAAGCCAACCACGAATCCCTGGAGCAGAAAAAGGAACAAATAAAGCTACTTAATGTAGTGGACAGGTCCGTAATTCTCACGAAGCCATATATTCGAGACGTGAATGAATACATAGCCATATTAGAAGGAGGAGCAGCCAAATGAGCGATTCGTTGGAACAGTTACAACAGCAATTACGTTCATTGAGGGTGTCGGAAGGTGCAAACTACCTTCCAACACTCCTTCAACAAGCGGAAACAGAGGACTGGACCTATCAAACGTTTCTCCGTCAATTAATAGGTTATGAGCAAAAGCAGCGCGACGAGAAGCAAATAGAAAAACGCCTTAAATGGGCGGCGTTTCCGTTCTATCGAACATTGGAAACATTTAATCTCGAGGAGCAGCGAACACTCAGCAAGAAGCAACTTAACCAATTAAAAGAATTCACATGGTTAGACCAACTATACAATCTCATTCTCTTAGGACCGACAGGGGTAGGCAAAACACTTCTGTCAACGGGACTAGGAATTGAAGCCATTCATCAAGGATACAAAGTGTCTTTTATCAGTATGGGTGAACTCGTTCACACCTTAAAAACCGAGGAGTTTTCAAGAAAGTCTCAGACAAGAATGAAGCGCATTAGGGATTCACACTTAGTTATTATTGATGATTTGATGTATATGGCGATGGACACTCGTGAAGCCAATCTATTCTTTCACTTGATCAATGACCTCTATGACAAATGTTCTATCATTCTAACATCAAACAAAGCCCCGCAAGAATGGGGCGAATTATTAGGGGATCCTGGCATCACCACGGCTATTTTGGATAGGCTTATCCATCGGGCAGAAGTAATCCATTTTAAAGAGGATGATAGCTATAGAATGAGGCATCGATCTTCCATTTTTGAGGGAGAAAGTGTCCAAAATTAATTAGCAAAAAGTGTTCATTTTCACTTGACGGTTACA
>JAWJLM010000148.1 GCA_040191315.1 Bacillaceae bacterium S4-13-56
GAAGCCGACACGGAAATGGTGGTTGAGCTAGATGAAGTTTTTTTGTATTTATGGGTGAAACCCATTTACCAAATGATGACTTTAGTGTATTCTTGTCCATACGGATTATCCTTTACTATTGGATTAGGACAGGGACCACCTGTACTTCCATTGTAAAGGATTTTTTGTTGTATGGACATTTAATATTTGAACATTCTTAGTATTTTGAATCATCTGATTTAATTAATGCAACGCTAGTGGATTTAAAGATAAGCATAATATAAAATAATTCTCTCTTTATTTTGATTAAAATTTATATATTTTCAGTATAAAAACTTAACATCGTTCAAAAAATGCTTTTAATTTAAAGAGGAATAAAAAGTTGTAAAAATGGTCTTGACAGGGAGTATTTATAACTAGTAATAAGCCTGCGATACTTTTTGTTAAGACCAATTTGTTTAAAAAGTTAGTAGTATTCAATCTACAAAAATCTGTTATATTTATTTTTTTTAAAGTTTTTGTTTAATATCGATATGGAAATTAAATTAAACAATAAAAATTCTTTTATTTTCGATAATTTGCAAGAAAAAATTTTTAATTAACATAAAGGGATGTGAGAAAATGGAATTAATATTCATAGGGGCAGTAATAATTATTGTATTTTACATAATCATAAGATTAATTGGAAAGAAGACATTACCTAATAATGAATTTTCTCCTTATGATGATTTAACTAGTGGTAAAAAATAATATCTTTAAACTACATAGTATAAATTTTTTTACTCCTAGGTTTAAAAAGTAAATTGATTTTCCAATTTTAACAATTCACAATGTAATGTGCCCGCTTGTCAAGACACAAAAATTAATTTTTTAAGATAAAGCCTCCTCTCTAAAAATAGTCTGGTCACCTGGCATTTTAATACTGCACTCTTCCAAGTCTTAAGGCTTTCCAAAGTCCACCACCCTTGACCTTGTTTGTGTCCATGGTAGTTTTCTTGTGGCGGATGAGGGAAATTCAGCCTTTTGGGCTCCTATCCGCACAGCCAGCGTACCATGGACAATCACTTCCTAAGTTCCGCTGGCGGGGCCCCGACCCCTTCTAGCGATCACTAAGGAGTGGCACAACGGTCAAGGGCAAGCAGCTTCGCTGTGGTTATGAATCCTTTGCAAAATGTACAGTGGCCGGTGTCTTGTCCTCCAGTGCTTGATGTTGCCTCGTCCAGTTGTAGTGATGCATGTAAAGCTTCGTCATTTGTTTTAATTCCAAGACCGTCTCGGGATATAGTAAATAAAGTCTTTCCCATTTATAGCTTCTGAAAAAACGCTCTGTTCTAGCATTGTCCTTTGCACGCCCTTTCCCGTCCATGCTAATTTTGATTGATTCATATTTTTTGATGCAGTCGATATATTCTTTGGACGTGAATTGGCTTCCCTGATCGCTATTAATGATTTCAGGCATTCCGTGCTCTTGAACAGCCTGCTCTACTGTACGAATAATAAAATCTGTCTTCATGGTGTTGCTTAAAGACCACCCTACGATAAATCTTGAATACCAGTCGATGACAACTACCAAGTACATAAAGCCTTTTGGTGTGCCACAATACGTAATATCAATCCCCCAAACTTGATTTCGATGGGTTATGCTTACATTCTGAAGCAGATAAGGATACGTTCGTGTCTGCAAATCCCGTTTGTTTAGATTCGGCCCTGGATAGAAGGCGATGATATCCATTTCTCGCATGTAATGACGTGTACGCTTGATACCTATGAAGAACCCAAATTTTTTTAGCTCATTTCGTATTCTGCGACAACAAAATGCAGGTTCATTAAAGTGTATCCGGTCAATGGCATTTTTGATATTGATTTCCTCTTGATCTGGCTTTGGAATCTTGATATCATAATAAGCAGTTGACCTGGACAGATTCAATAGTTCACACTGATGCTTGACCGTTAACTCCTTGCTATCAAAGTCTATCAAGGCCTTTTTCTCCTCCACTCCGAGGCCTGTTGTTGTTTTTTTTTGAGCCAATTCATATCTACGGTTAGCTGTCCAATTTGATTAACCAGTTCCTCCTTTTCCGCCTCGTATTCCTCCTTAACCTTTTCTAGTTCCGCAGACTTTTTATCAAAGACTGCTGGCATATTATTTAAAAACTCTGTCCTCCATCTGCTAATTAATTGTGGGCTTATATCATGCTTTTGAGCAATTTCATTAACAGTGCTATCCTCCCTTAATATTTCTAAAACAACCCTTGCTTTTTCTGTTGAACTGTATCTTTTTCGCTTTTTACTCATGGCATTAGTATTATCTTATTTATTCATTTTTAATGTCCAAGCCTACGGATACATTATAAAACGATGTATAATCGCCTAAAGATTCTTAGAATAGACGCAGAATTTCATGAAATGACTAAGACATTACAA
>JAWJLM010000149.1 GCA_040191315.1 Bacillaceae bacterium S4-13-56
AAAAAAACAAAAGAAAAAGTATGTCTTTCATGGTATAGTTTTATCGCCGAACAAAACAACCAAGGAAGGACATACTTTTATGATGATGATTATACCATGCATTTATTTAAAATTATATAACCAATTTTTCACTCTAACACCTAGGGGCCCACCAACCTCCTGATTGCTTTGAATTCATTCAATCAATTAGGAGGTTTTAGTCATGGAAAAATATGAACAAAAAATTGAACTGTTTTTTGAACTAAAGAATTCGCCTGAACGCACGAGAGAATCTATGAAAAGAAGAATCTTTGATTTTTTAATCTATATGGAAGTGCTAGAGAACTCTATTGATGCGACTACCTTTGAAGATATCCAAGGGTATATTCTTCACTTAAAAAGAGATCGAAAACTCTCTCCAGCTACGATTAATAATCATATTTCTTCCGTTAAATTCTTTTACACCTATGTTTTAGAAAAGGAATGGAATCCAATAAAAGTTCCGAGGATGAATCGAGAGAAGAAGCTACCCGTTATCCCTCCTAGGAGGGATGTAAATACCTTAATCGAAGAGATTCAAAATTTAAAACACAAGGCGATTTTCTCCCTAATCTATGGTAGTGGTTTACGTGTTGGAGAAGTGGCCCGATTGAAAATCGGCGACATTGATAGTAAGGAGATGCGTGTTCGTGTAGAAAAAGCCAAACACAACACCAACCGATATACCATCTTGTCCGAAGAGAGTCTTTTAGTGCTTCGAGAGTATTTTAAAACCTATTATCGTAAGCCTTTCACCAAGGAGGACTGGCTCTTCCTCGGACAAAATCAGAAAAGTCATATTACCGTCAAAACGATTCAAAATACATTCAT
This sequence comes from Bacillaceae bacterium S4-13-56, assembly GCA_040191315.1. Lineage (NCBI taxonomy): Bacteria > Bacillati > Bacillota > Bacilli > Caryophanales > Bacillaceae > Bacillaceae bacterium S4-13-56. The sequence continues at coordinate 850 of JAWJLM010000149.1, forward strand.
TAAAGTAAGAGATCGATTAGAACTTGATACTCGTATTTCTGCGCATACCTTACGACATTGCTTTGCTACCCATTTGTTAGAAGATGAAGTCGATCCCGTTCATATTCAACATATGTTAGGACATAAAAGATTGGAGACTACGAATTACTACTTACACTTGACTTCGAAAAGTCTCATGGGAGTTAAAAGTCCTCTAGATTCGCCAAAAGGTAAAAAACGATGAAAATAACCGTGCAGGACATATTTCGCAACCACTACGACGAATTCCTTGAAGAACACAAGGTATCGAAAGAACAAGCAAAGGCTGCCAAAGCCATTATCAATTGTCGGACATCAGCTCTAGGCGGGCACACTCATGAATGTGATCATTGTGGAGAGACACGAGTGAGTTATAATTCATGCCGAAACCGTCACTGTCCACAATGCCAAGGTGTTGAAAAGGAAATCTGGGTCGATAAACGCAGAGAAGATATCTTAAATGCCCCTTATTTTCATGCGGTTTTTACTATGCCTAAACAATTACACATGCTGATCTATCAAAATCAAAAACTACTTTATACGTTGATGTACAAGGCAGTGGCTGAAACTTTGACTGAATTGGCTCAAGATGAAAAATACCTGGGGGCTCAAATCGGATTTCTTTCCGTATTACACACCTGGGGACAGAATTTACATTATCATCCGCATATCCATACGATTATATTGGCTGGTGGACTCACGAAAGAAGGATTGTGGAAGAAGACAAGCGAGAAGTTTTTTATTCCTGTTCGTGTTTTGTCTAAGAAGTTTCGAGGCAAATTTTTATTTTATCTTAAAAAATACTATAAACAAAAGCGCTTGAGATTTTATAACGAGGCTGAAATCTATAAGAATCCGGAGGATTTTCAAAGTTTGATAGATACTTGTTATGGGCTCGATTGGTACAGCTATACAAAAAGAACCTTCTCTGGGCCTCTAGCTGTCATGAAATATCTAAGCCGTTACACCCATCGGATTGCCATTTCTAATCACCGTATCCTCTCCATACATGAAGGTGCGGTGACCATAGGTGTCAAAGATTATAAGGATAAAAATAAAAACAAACGGGTCACTATGACAATCGTAGAATTTATTCGGCGATTTTTAATGCATATTTTACCGAAAGGTTTTGTTAAAGTAAGGCACTATGGGATTTTAGCTAGTAGAAACAGGAAGACAAAGCTTGTTCGTTGTCGAGAATTAACGAAGAGTCCGCTTTATAAACCAAGGTTTGAAGGGTTAAGTAAACTAGAAATTATTAAAGAAATCTTAAAAAAAGATATAACGTTATGTCCAAGTTGTAAAAAAGGGCATTTAAAGATCATCGACTCTACTTTTGTTACGTAATGGATTCGAATGGAATATATTTTTTTAAAGCCCCTTCAGTGGGGAGGGGGGAGCTATATCCTGATTAGTTGTTTCTCTTCTCTATTCTTTTAGATATCGTTTTCTT
>JAWJLM010000150.1 GCA_040191315.1 Bacillaceae bacterium S4-13-56
GAACTGATTCAAACCATTGTAGAGGCACCTAGATATCGTGTTGGAGAAAGGCCGAAGCGCACCCTAACAAAAGAAATCGAAGAAAAAATTCATGAGTTAGTATTAGAAAATGAAGAGAAAAGGAGAAACGGCTTACGAAAGCAACAGAAGAAGCCTATAGACATACATCAGGTATTGGAGGAGGAAGGTTATACGATTAGTTATAGTACAGTCCTTCGCACTGTACGCGAATTAGAAAAGAAACCGAAAGAAGCATACATAAAGGGTGCTTTCCTACCTGGTGATATTTGTGAATTTGATTGGGGGGAAGTGAAAATTACGATTAATGGAAAACGGCAGGTTCTTCAAATGGCGGTGTTTACCCCCGCATATGGGAATTACCGAATGGCATACTTGTTTACCAAACAAAAAACAGAATGTTTCCAAGAAGCTCACGCTCTATTTTTTGACAAGGTAGGTGGCGTTTATAAGACCATGGTTTATGACAATATGAAAGTAGCCGTCAAACGGTTTGTGGGAACAAAGAAGGAACCGACGGAAGGTCTAATAAAACTATCACTCTATTACACCTTTGATTACCGTTTTTGTAATATAAGACGCGGGAATGAAAAAGGCCATGTGGAACGTAGTGTTGAAGTGATTCGGAGAAAGGCATTTGCGTTTAAAGACAGTTTTGACACATTAGAGGTGGCGAATCAATATTTGTTAGAGACCTGTGAAAAGCTTAATCAAAAGCAACAAACAGGGAAAGACCAATCGGCAAATGAATTATTCGCACAGGAACAAGCGCTTCTTCTGCCAGCTCTTCCGCCGTTTGATGCAGCACGAATAGAGAATGTACGCGTGGATAAGTATTCCACAGTCGTGATTGATCAAAACCATTATTCTGTTCCGGATCATCTAGTGAACGAAGAAGTCATGGCAAAGATCTATTCTAATCGAATCCAATGCTTTAATAATGGAGAAAAAATTGCAGAGCACCACCGATTAACGGGAGGCCATGAATGGAGGCTACAACTAGACCATTATTTAAATACATTAAAGAAAAAGCCTGGTGCATTAGCCAGTAGTGTGGCTTTACAACAGGCAGATAAAAAAATCAAAAACATTTATGAAACTTATTATACCAATAATGCCAAAGAATTTATAGAGCTTATTCACTATTTACAAGAAAACGATAATTTGAAAGAGGTGGAACAGAGCATCAAAGAGTTGCGAAACATTCATCCGTCCCACGTAACGACAGACAAAATTAAGGTATTATGTGCAAAGAATCAGGAGGAACTTGTTTCAGCCTCTCTTTACCAAGATAAGAGCGATATCACGACTCATGCCCAAGAACACTTACGTGCCTATGATGAGCTATTTCAGACCAAGACATTGGGGATAAAGGAGGAAATCGCATGATTAAGAGAAATTGGGAGAAAGAAGTATCGCAGTATAGCAAAGTTTTAAAGCTGCCGACAATCCACCAACATTTTAAGGAAGGGGTAAAAGAAGCATCTGAAAAAGACGCAAGTTATGAGGAATTTTTGGCATTACTCTTACAAAAAGAAATGGATACCAGAGAAGAAACTGCAAGATATAATCGTGTCCGTCGGGCAGAATTTCCTTACAAGCGCTATTTAGAAGATTTGGTGGTAGGAGAATTACCTCCGGATGCACAGCAGAAATATAAGCGTTTAAAAACACTTGATTTTATTAAGGAAGGCAGAAACGTAATTTTAGCAGGGAATCCAGGGACGGGAAAGTCCCACATTAGTATAGGGTTGGGTATCAAGGCTTGCATGGAGGGCTATAAAGTTTGGTTCACAACCGTACCATTACTCATCAATCGAATAAAAGAGTGTAGGTCAGAGAAGGCCCTGCGGTCTTTCCAAAATCGCTTTGAAAAATACGATCTCGTCATCGCAGATGAAATGGGCTACATTTCATTTGATAAGGAAGGAGCTGAACTTCTGTTTACCCATTTATCATTAAGAGCTGCCCAGAAGTCAACGATTATTACAACAAACTTATCTTTTGAACGCTGGGGTGGAATATTTCAGGATCCAGTGATGACTGCAGCAATGATCGATCGTTTGACACACCAGGCTTATATCGTAAATATGAATGGAAACTCTTACCGTATGAAAGAAACCAAACGGTGGCTTGAAGATCAGCAGTTAGTTTAGCCTAACTAGGGCATTTGATATAAATGATGAGGTGCAAGTATGAAATTAATGACTGTTCATGTGGGGGTCACCCCTTTGTACTGTCACCCCATTCCCCTACCACGTCTGGAGAATATAGGTGGGGGAATTTT
>JAWJLM010000151.1 GCA_040191315.1 Bacillaceae bacterium S4-13-56
AAGAAAAGCGCAAGCGCCCTTCGAAACAAGAAAAGCATTTGTTTCTATGAAGTAGCTCTAAGTAGTTCCCTTACTCGAGGCAAAAACTTTGAAGATTACTCGTTGAAGCTTTTTCGCTGGAGCTAGACAGAGAAATGCCGACCCAAAAAGGATCGGCATTTTTTCTTAAATAATTTCTAATTCTTTTAGCTTCTCTTCAGGAACAACCCCATTTACCCATCCGCGAACTTGGTAGTATTCATCAAGCATGATATCCATTCTACTTACATAACCTTCACTATTACCAGAAGCAGGTTCTTCTGTAAACCTTGTTGGTAGGAAGTCATCTTCCTTCTTGTTGAATCCTGCTAAGTTATTGTAATAGCGCTCAAGATTATACACTCTTTCTCCGGCTAGCATTACATCATCTGCAGTCATTTCAATACCCGTCATCGTTCCATACTGTTCTGCATAATGCTCTGCATTTTGGGAGAAAGATGAGAATTTACAAATATTCATGGAGTCAGAAAACGCCAACATGTCTTGGAAAACCCTTAATAATTCTGCTTTTCCTTTTGGCTCGAGACGATCCGTTGGCTCAGGGATTCCTGCAACTTCACTTGCTACAGTGTATCCTCGCAAGTGACAAGCCCCACGGTTACTTGTTGCATATCCAAGACCAATTCCTTGGATTCCCCGAGGGTCATAAGCCGGAATGGACTGCCCTTTTACTGACATAGACAGTTCTGGTGCCCCCCACTCTCTGGTGGCGCGAGCTGGCCCTTCAGCTAATGTATCCCCAATACCTTCTCTGAATGCAATTTGACGAGTTAACTCAATCATCCTGTCGGCATCGCCCCAATCAAGCTTTTCATCAATAATTCCTCTCTCATTAGCTTCCATAGTGGCAGAGAACATGTTACCGATCTCGATGGTATCCATTCCGTATTCATTACAGAGATCGATCAAATAGGCAATTGCCTCAGAATCGCTTAATCCACTATTTGAACCAAGTGCCCAAGAAGATTCAAACTCAAAGCTTTCCACACGAGTTTTGTATTTTCCCTCTTTTACTTCCACTTCTATCTTACAAGCAACTGGACATGCATGACATGTATTATTAGCAACTAGAAGATGCTCGTTTACGTATTCTCCACTGTGTTTTTCCGCTTCATCCCAATGGGTGAATTGTGAATTTCGAATAGGAAGAGCTCCTACTTCGTTAATAATATTTGTTAAAACATTTGTTCCATAGACAGATAAACCACCTTTGTTTGGTGCAGTTAATCCACCCTCCATAATTGCTTTTACAGCCTTCTTATTGGCTTCTTTATACTTATCCTTTAATACTGGTTCAGGCATTCTTCCTTTTTGAGAAGCCTTGATAACAATAGCCTTTAAATTTTTGTATCCAGCAACGGCTCCTGTTCCACCACGTCCAGCAGAACGATCATGCTCATTCATAAATCCTGCAAATCGTACAAGATTTTCTCCTGCTTGACCTATTGTCATAACACTAAGATCTTTCTCTCCATATTCTTCTTTCATCGCTTTCACTGTCTCACGAGTGCTTTTTCCCCATAGATCTTTAGCATCTTTTAATTCGGCCTTGCCGTCTTCAACATAAAGGTAAACAGGCTTGTCACTCTTCCCTTTAAAAATAACATTATCCACCCCTGCCCACTTCAAACGCGCAGCCGTCCAACCACCCATGTGGGAGTCAGTTACAGTTCCTGTTAGTGGTGACTTAGTAACTACTGCAAGTCTTCCACTCATAGAAGAGCGTGATCCTGTAACTGGTCCAGTCATGATACACAAGATGTTATCTTCAGATAGAGGTTCTACTTCTGGTCCATTATCAAAAACATATTTTACACCTAGCCCACGTCCACCAATATACTTTTTGGCATAATCTTCGTTGATTTCCCTGTAATCTACTGAACCACTTGATAAGTCAACCACAACTTCCTTGTTCATAAAACCGCCCAACGCCATTGTTTTTGACACCTCTTTTTTTAATATTGTAAACGCTTTACTGCCTTATTAATTAAATTCGACAGTGAATATTTAAATCCTCCTTCAATACGTAAAAATTTAGAATAGTAGCAAATATTTTCATAAGAAATCATTATGGCTCGCTTCGCGGAGCCACCA
>JAWJLM010000152.1 GCA_040191315.1 Bacillaceae bacterium S4-13-56
CCCTACCACGTCTGGAGAATATAGGTGGGGGAATTTTAAATGACTATGTGGGGGAATTTTCACTTGACAATTACATCCAATGTTCTAACTAACTCGGGAACTGTTGAATTAATATACTTCTTAGCAATTCCAATATTTGTTTCTTTAGGTTGTTGTTCGGCACTGATAACTAATGGAAATAAAAAAGATACTGAAGTTACAAAAATAATAAAACTCAGGATAACTTTTTTCATAATACTGGATCATCTTCCATTTTTTATTTAATGTGTTCAGTATTATATTTCTTGAAAAATATTAAAATTCCTTCTATTTTTGTAAATTTTTATAAATTATGTTAATTGCTAATAAAAGATGATAAACTAATCATGAGAGAAGACTGTAAAATAAATTATGAGGTGATAAATATGAGAAAAATGATTTCTTTATTTTTTTTGATTGCTTTTTTTATAGCTTTCACAGTTAGTGAATTCCAGTTTAATATTAAATTTTTATCTTATACTTTATTGTTTTTACTTATGTTATCCATAATGTATTTAATCTTTGTCTACGGAAGAAGGTTATTGATACTAATCAATAGAGAAAAAAAGTAATTAGCTTTAGTGTTATTAAACTCTATATACTAATAGAAAACCTAAAACAAAAAATGGTAATTCTGCCGAACAAGTATTTAACAACGTAATAGAAAAGTACTTTAAAGTAGAAGGTAAAAATCGAGAATTCAATTTAACAGATGCAGTGATATTAGGTCTTTTAGAAAACCTAATTAATCACTCGAAGTCAATGCTTATTCTTTTAATGCAAAAACACCACGTTTCCATAGATACAATTCTAAGAACAATTTTTGAGAATTACGTTTACTTAAAGTTTGTGTTAGAAAAAGATACTGATAAGCGAGCAAAATCTTATGGTTGTTCCACAAAACTTAAAGAAATTCAATTGATGGATAATTTAGCTGAAGACAGCCTAAGAGGACACTCCCTCAGAGAATTTCTAAAAATTAAAAAAGATGATGTTTCGAAACTATCTAAAGAAATGTCAGAAACATATAAGGAAAGAGTAATAGATCAATATCTAAATGAACTTGGGATGAAACGCTTAGAACAAAAATGGTATAACCTCAATCAAAATACAAAAACCCTCAAAAAACTATGTGAAGATTTAGACTTAACTGTGGAGTATGAGTTAATTTATTCTATTCTTTCAACAGAAACACATGCAAAAGACGCAATACAACGTTTCTTTTTTGAAAAAAATTATATAAGAATTCTGGAAGTTATGAAAAATGAGCTATTATATGTTTCGATGGCAGGACTTTATCTCATCGAATCTGTAAGATTGATATATACTTATTATAACTTAAAAAAATGTTTAACTAACTTCAACGCATTAATAGCAATCAATGATAAATTCAGAAAAGCAGCAAAGCGATAAGTAACATCCCTTTAATTAGAGGGGAACTCCTTATTTAAAGAATCATTCTAGCTAGTAACAGGAACACGCTATTGTGGGATATATATTTTCAAATAAAATAATAGTAAAGGCGCACCTCCTATAAAGGGCATGCGCCAGGCAGTTGAATATACATTTTGAAGAACAGTAGACTTATTCTACGTAAAGAGATAAAATAATTCCTTTTTAAATTAATGTACTTCTTACTTAAGTAGTTTCAAAGGGCTGATAGAACATTAAATAAACACTTTGGTCTTATTATTAATATAAGAAATTATTTTTGATAATGCTAAGGTTTGATTCACCAACTGATTATGAATTATCTCAACTTGGTCCCTAAAATCATTAGTTAAATGATGATAATAACATAGTTCAAAAAGTCCTTCATTTATATTATCAATTTTCATCTTTTTTATAAAAATCTTTAATGGAAAAAGTTCCATATTCTCCGGATGGTATTTCGTCTTCTCTAAGTACATCAAACCTTATATCTTCTATATTTGCTTCTGGAAAGTTACCTTCCATAATTAAAAGTATCCTTCTAAAAGAAAAACCATTTTTATTTAGATAAATGATTATCCCACTAGCTCAGAATAAGTAATAGTGC
>JAWJLM010000153.1 GCA_040191315.1 Bacillaceae bacterium S4-13-56
CAAGAAAAGCACTTGTTTCTGCGAAGAAGCTCTAAGTAACTTTCTTAGTGCGATTACTCGGGGTAAAAACTGAGATGATGACTCAATGAAGCTTATTCGCTGAAGCTAGACAGATTTTAAAATAGGGAATCCCATTTTTCACTCCACCTTCCAAATTCTGATGATAGTATATAAAAACATCCGAGGTCAAGTTCGCTCGGATGTTTTTGTGTATCAGGCTGATTTAATGATAATTATTCTTCTTATTTTGGCTACCACTTGTTTTATGTTTAGGTCCATCTGTCTTTTGGTTCTTATTTTTCTTGTTGTGCTTTTTCCCTGGCATATCACTCATCCTCCTTGCTTTTAGTATGAGAAGGATTCGTTGAGTTATTCTTTAACCAACCGGCGTGTAGGTTCCATTTTTTCGGTATTCCTTAATCATTGCATTGAGTTCCCCGCCAATGATAATAATCATCCCTGATAAATAAAACCAAATCATAAGAATAATGACCCCCCCCAAACTACCATAAGTAGCAGAAAAATTGCTGAAGTGATCTATATAATAAGCAAAAGCTAAGGATACGATCTGCCATCCAATAGTTGCAAACGTTGCTCCTACAAGAACTTCCTTGATATTAATATGGTTGTTCGGAGCAATCACATAAAGGGCTGTAAGTACAATTAAAAGGATAATGGTTGAAATAACCCACCTTAATGTATTCCATACCCTTAAAAATCCCTCGGATAGTCCTACAAAAGAAAATAAGAATACACCTATGGTTTTTCCAAAAACCGGTAACAGTAAGGCTATGGCGATAACCAAAATCATGGCTATTGTTAATACGATGGCAACAAGTCTGGCCACTATAAAGGAACGGTTCTCCCCTACGTCATATGCATGGTTAAAAGATCTAATTAGTGCATTAATCCCATTAGAAGCCGACCACAATGTACCAACAATCCCGATCGAGAGTAATCCTGTATTTTGATTATTAAGTAGTTCTCCTAAATTCTCATCTATAAGCTCTAAGGTTTGAGGTGGTGCGAATTGATCTATTAATCCAAAAAGACTTTCCTGGTTTATAGGCAAATATCCGAGTAAAGTTATTAAAAATACAAGAAAAGGGAAAAGTGATAATAAGAGAAAATAAGATAATTGCGCCGCCAAAGCAGGGATTTCATGCTGCGTAAAACGCCGAAATAATTCTTTTGTAAAATCAATCGATTGTTTCACCATTAACCATCTCCATTTCTCACATATCCTATGAACATTTTTTCTTTTAATCCTTCTTTTGTTCCTCTATATTTTCAATACTTTCTAGCACATATTGAATCTGGTCCATCACATAAATAAGGTCATTGGCATGATTGGACATGGAAGTATGATACTTTTGATTTAATAGTTCAAGGGTATACGAGGGATGCTGAACATATTGTTTCATCTTTCGGCTAGTGCTTTCTACACCATGAACAACCTCATTTCTAGTCTCCCTATCAAATAAAGTAATTCCAGCACCCACAACTGTACCTATTAACGCACCAGTCCAAAGCTTGTTCATTCCCATTCTTCCTTCCTCCCTTTTTAATTATTATCCCACAAATTAAGCTTCCCATAATTAAATTTACCATATTACCAATTACTTCCCTAGTTAGAAGTATGTCAACTCCAATATAATTCCCCTTGAGTTAAATATGTTGTTTTTCCTCATGAACGTGCAGCAATACCCCACCTCAAATTTTAAGTAAAACAAGAAGAATAGATAAGGGATAAACTCCCATGAAAAATAAAACATTACATTTTTCATCCCTATTAGTGAAGTTGGCTGCCTGTTTATGTTGGATAAACTTTTACACATAAAATATTAGGGAAAATGTAATATAGTTAGATAGTTTAATAGAAAAAATTAACAAGAGTGAAGATTGTCTTTTCATATTGTTTAATGTAAGAGCCAACGGACAAAAATCCAAGACCCCTGATAATA
>JAWJLM010000154.1 GCA_040191315.1 Bacillaceae bacterium S4-13-56
TAGCCTATGTAAGAATAGTTGGGGAGGTAACCATTTTCATTGATAAAAAGAAGGAGGATAAGCCCAATAGACTTTTCTAATGCTGAAAACGTGAGAGTAGGGTGTACAAAAAAAGAAGTCCACCTGTTGTAGTATCATTAGTTTCTTCATAACCTACCAGAAGCAAAGGCAATAATGATAATAACTGCAAATAACCAAACCCACCATTTTTTATAAAACGGTTTTTTGCCCTTTTCAACCATAGTCTAAACCCTTTATCTTTAATATGTAGATGCAAGCTTTTGATCACATTTTTAGCAAGTATCTCTCTAGTTGAGGTTATTATAAAAAAATTTATCTAAAAAAGAACCCTTGATATATCACGGGTTCTTAGCGATGATTCCGACTGGGCTCGAACCAGCGACCTCTACCCTGTCAAGGTAGCGTCGCTACGAAACCTATCATATCAATGGTTTATATGGGGGTTACACAGCAGTAACCACTACCGTTCTGTTAGTATTATAATAATAATAAAGTAGTCGCAGATAGTAGTCAAGTGGTTTGACCAATATCCAATGTTACTAACCTTTTTAACTATCTCCCCCTAAAATATCAACCTCAATTATAAATGCTCCTTTCCCAACACACGTTTACAAATTCGGATTAAATCTGACAATTCCCAGCAAAATCGTTTACATTGGGTAATTTATCCTATACCATTAAAATACAGATGAATACAGAAAGGGAGTACATATCGTATGAAGAAATTATTTTTTATTCTTTTAATTTTTGCAATAATATTGGTTGGATGTTCAGGTAAAGATAAGCCATCAGATGTACGTCAAGAAGTTTGGGATGATGGTATCCAGATGGCTATTGCAATTAACGAAGCAGTTGAAAATGAGGAATCCTCTCCAAATGGTGAAGTTGAAATCATAAACAAGTGGGAAGAAGAAGAACTCTCAGAGAAAGAAAAAGAAATAAAGAGTGCTATACTTGAATTAAGCATGGATGCAATAACTTTAGATATGTTATATTCCTTGGGACTAGGAGTAGAAGAAGAAGATAAAGAAGAATATTATGCATCCTATAAAGTAGTGGAAGAAATATTTGGTGAATCTAATTTATCAAGTAAGCATTTAGATGAAGAATTTGTCCAACATATGAAATCACTTGCTTCACAAGCAGATGAAGAAGAAGAACTGGCAGAATTAGAGGAACTAGAGAAAAAGAAAGAAGAATTTATATCCGAATCAGATATTGTTGTAACTGCCGAAGAAGTAGAATTTAATATGCCAAACAATCTCGATAAACAATTTTATTTAGAGGGTACAGTTGAACTATGTGATTATTATAATTACGGATTTACATATGAACAAGATTATTTTTGTGGAGAACTAACTCCGTTTGATGGTGGATATTCGGACTCATGGAACGTTTATTTTGATAGAGATTCTTTTGATGGTATATTTGGTCTACTGCTAGAAGATGGAAGTGTAGATTTACGAATGGCTGTTGAAATTCCAGAGTATATGTACGAAAAAGGGCAAGGTAAGATGGCATATGTTAAAAAGACAAGTGGATATTAACTCTTTAATATAAACAATTACATAATAGAAGTGCATTAGCACTTCTATTTTTTTAGTGTCTTTTCTTTTCACTACTGATTTTTCTCTTATCAGTGTACAGTGTACACAGTGTCATTAGAGGTGGTCGGTAGGGGAGAGGTGTGTTATTGAGTGTGAAATACAATCGCTCACAAGCAATCTGTGTGGCTCTGACAACTTTCTAATATTCTTTATTAACCTCTTCCGCTATAATAATTTTTGCTCAAATCTTAAGATTATCTTTAGGACAGAGTCCTTCTGGTCAAAGGGTAAAAATTTTCACTTATTTATTTTAATGAATATCCCTTTTGCTCAGAATAACTAGCCAAGAGA
>JAWJLM010000155.1 GCA_040191315.1 Bacillaceae bacterium S4-13-56
TTTTTTTGTCAATTTTTTATTTTAATTATTGAGTACTATTTAGTACTATGATAAAATATAAGTATCTTAAAGTGAATCGAGGCGTCAGCATTGCGCATTAAAAAGAGTATTTCTAAAAATTCTATTTCTTATTCTGTTATTGAAAATGTTCGTGATATTAATGGTAAATCCACTACACGTGTCGTTGAGGCATTAGGAAACGAAGAAGAGATTCGAGAAAAGCATCCGGGTGTTGATCCAGAAGAATGGGCACGCGAATATGCCAAAAAGCTTACAGAAGAACAAAAGAATAAACAAGCGCCTAGTGTGATCAACTTTCATTCTGAAAGAATAATTAAATCTGATGAACAACGTTCTTTTAATGTTGGTTATCTCTTTTTACAATCGATCTATTATCAGTTGGGACTTTCTAGCGTAACGCGTGATATTCAAGTGAAATATAAATTTGAGTATGATTTAAATGAAATTCTCTCTAAATTAATATATATGCGCATCTTGCACCCGAACTCCAAGCGAAGTTCATTCGAACAAGCCAAACAATTATTAGAAGGTATTCAATGCGAGCCTCATCAAATGTATCGCGCCTTAGATATACTCAAAAAAGAGTCTGACTTCATTCAATCCATGGTATATAAAAACAGTTTGAAGTTAGTTAAACGTCACAAAAAAATCTTGTATTATGACTGTACGAATTTCTATTTTGAGATAGAACAGGAAGAAGGAAAGAAACGGTATGGTCTATCTAAAGAACATCGCCCTAATCCCATCGTTCAAATGGGACTATTCATGGATGCGTCTGGGCTCCCTCTCGCCTTTTCAACTTTTGGTGGGAATGAAAATGAACAGGGCTCTCTTAAGCCTTTGGAAAAGAAAATCCTTAAGGATTTTCAACTATCTGATATTGTTGTCTGTACAGATGCGGGGTTATCCTCTCAGAAAAACCGCCTTTATAATACATTAGGTAATCGCGGATTTATTACAACCCAATCCATCAAGAAACTAAAAAAACATTTGAAAGATTGGGCATTAGATCCTTCCGGATGGCGAACCAAACCAAGCGATCGCCCCATCGATTTATCAGACATTGATGATTGTTCAACTAATCAAGCGACCTATTACAAAGAAAGATGGATAAACGAAGGAGAACTTGAACAACGGCTTCTTGTTACTTTTTCACCTAAATATAAACATTATCAACAAACTGTTCGCGAACGCCAGATAGAACGCGCACTGAAAAAAGTGGATAATCCTTCGTCCTTGAAAAAGAAACATGCCAATGATCCATCACGCTTTATTACAGTTAAACACGCGACAACTGATGGAGAAGTTGCGAAGCATATGCAAGTCGCTCTTGATGAATCAGCTGTACAAAAAGAAGCGCAGTACGATGGGTTCTACGGTATTTGTACAAATTTAACGTCTAATCCATTGGAACTTATTCGAATCAATCAGCAGCGTTGGGAAATTGAAGAAAGCTTTAGAATTATGAAAACCGAACTAAAATCACGACCTGTTTATGTTAGAAATGATGATCGAATTGAAGCACACTTTTTAACATGTTTTTTGGCTTTACTCGTCTACCGTATACTCGAACACAAGTTAGATAATAACTTCTCTTGTCAGCAAATCATAAAAACACTCAGGGAAATGAATGTCGTGAAGGCATCGGGTGATGGCTATATTCCAGTTTACGAACGCACACACTTAACCGATCAATTACATGAATTATTCGGCTTCCGAACTGATTATGAAATCAATACTATTAAAAAAATGAAAAATAATTTAAAGTTATCTAAAAAAGCAAAATAGTACTCACTTTTTAAAATATATAAAAACCCCTCTAATCCCTTTAATATCAAGGGTTTAGAGGGGTTTTGTTAAAATTAAGTGTCAAAGACGAGA
>JAWJLM010000156.1 GCA_040191315.1 Bacillaceae bacterium S4-13-56
TTGTGGATTAAAGTAGATTAATATGGTATATTATATGTATTACTAAGACTTTGATCGTGAGGGAAGTCCATATGTTTCTTCGGAAAATGAAAAATAAAAAGACCGGACGTACATATTTATCGATCGTACATAGTTACCGTGATAAAGCAACTAAAAAAACCAAATCCAAAACCATTGAATCTCTTGGCTACCTAGATGAGTTGGAGAAACAATATGATGATCCTATTGCTTTTTTTGAGGAAAAAGTCAAACAAATGAATAAGCAACAGGACACGGATCGCTCTGCTATCAATTTCAGCATTGACAAAGGAGAACGACTTCAAACAGATCAAGTAAACCGTAAAAATTTGGGTTATGCGGCATTAAGCAAAATCTACCATGAACTTGGCATACATACATTTTTCACAAACAGGCAGCGCCATACAAAGAACGACTACGACGCCAACAGTATCATGAAACTTCTTGTGTTTGGACGCCTGCTTTATCCTGCATCCAAGAAGAAAACATTTGAAAACAAGGATGCTTTTTTTGAGAAAATGGACTTTTCGTTGGATGATATTTATCGCTGTCTTTCTTTTTTCAATAAGCATAAAGACGCACTCCAACTGTGGATGCATGAACGGATAAAGGCGCAGTATGGTCGAAATACGAGTCTGGTCTACTATGATGTGACGAATTATTATTTTGAAATTGATGAACAGGATGAGTTAAGAAGAAAAGGGGTCTCCAAAGAACACCGGCCGGATCCCATCGTGCAAATGGGGTTATTCATGGATACGGACGGCATTCCAATTACATATGGACTTTATCCGGGAAATACGCTGGATAAGCAAACGCTGATTCCGATGCTTGGAAGAATACAGCGGAATTTTTCACTCGGCAAAATCATTGTTGTCGCTGACAAAGGCATGACCACTGGAGATAACATCTGGTATACACTTTCCGCCAAAAACGGCTATATTCTAAGTTACTCGATTCGAGGAGCCGACAGAAAATTCAAAGACTATGTGCTTGACCAGAATGGTTATCGTTCCATAGGGAACGATTTTAGGATTAAATCGAGGCTTTATCCAAGGGAGATTACTGTGACAGCTAAAAGCGGCAAAAAAGTCAAAAAGACAGTGGATGAAAAACAAGTTATTTTTTACAGCAGGAAATACGCTTTGAAAGCCAAAACCGACCGGGCAGCTGCACTGGAAAAAGCAAGGGATCTTGTTGGCAACCCTTCGAAATACAACAGGGCAACATCGTTCGGTGCCGCCAAATATGTAAAGAATCTTACTTTTGATAAGAAAACAGGCGAGATCCTCGATAGCGCTAAGCAATCGTTGTTTTTTGATGAAGAAAAGCTGCGCATGGAAGAGGAATTAGACGGCTACTATGCTATTATGACCAGCGAATATCAGGAGTCTGATGAACGGATTGTGGAGTTATACAGAGGGCTATGGAAGATTGAAGAATCTTTCAAGGTGACCAAAAGCGATTTAGAGAGCCGACCAATCTATCTTTCTAAACAAGAACATATCGAGGCACATTTCCTTACCTGTTTTGTATCCCTCGTGATTGCAAGGGTTCTAGAGCGTCGTTTGAAAGGAAAGTATTCAGTTACAGCCATACTTGACAGCCTGAGAAAGGCATCGTGCAGCCACATACAGGAAAACTATTATCTGTTTGATTTTTATGATGAAGTGCTTTCCGATATTAGAAAAGAATTAGGTATAGATTTGGGGCAAAAATGTCTGTCCCTAGGAGAAATAAAAAAAATTTTAGGAGCGATCAAAAAGGGGTGATTTACACTACAACTTTTTGACAAACAGAAACAGCCGAAGAACCCGCAGACATAAGGGTTCTTCGGCTGTTTTTACTTGATTTAACTGCAAAAGTCAG
>JAWJLM010000157.1 GCA_040191315.1 Bacillaceae bacterium S4-13-56
TTAACTAAGGCGTGTCCATGAAAATATACTAGCATCAAACAACTCCTTTATATCCAGGACAAGTCTATTAATTAATTAATTTCTTCAAGTAATAATCAAACACCCCAAAATTAGTATAAAGTCTATTTTTGGGGTGTTTGTTTTATTATGTATATAGTATGGATAAAATGTTATTCTCTATTTCAATTTACTGAAAAGAACTTTTTTCATTAATTTATTAGATATTTCTAGAGCACTTTCTTTATTTTCAGCTGGAGCTGTAATCATCCATCCATTTGAACTGAACCACGATCGACCATTCCCGTCTTTTCTGGCCTCCGCAATAGTAATTTCACTTAAATTTCTATTAGCATAAAGATAGCCATAGCCCTTATCCTCAATAGGT
The DNA here is from genome assembly GCA_040191315.1 of Bacillaceae bacterium S4-13-56. Lineage (NCBI taxonomy): Bacteria > Bacillati > Bacillota > Bacilli > Caryophanales > Bacillaceae > Bacillaceae bacterium S4-13-56. Next base: position 386 of record JAWJLM010000157.1, read on the forward strand.
AAATCCGTCTTATTTGATACATAATGCATATCACCCCGCCCTTCTTTATCAAACCTGATAACTGTCTTAGTATTTACAGGGGGGCTATAATAACTAACTCCTTCTATATGCAATTGCCCTACAAATTTTTCTTCACCAAGGACTCCCAAAAAGGAATAATATCTTTTTCCTTTAATATGAATTGTTATCGGATTTACATCTTCCGATTTTGAACCCAATTTATATTCAATACCATTAAATACATAAGAAATCTCTTTGGGAATTATATAATAGATATAAGACACTAAAAAAGCAATAATTATTAAAATAATGTATGTGTCAAGTTTTTCTCGATGTAGTTTTTATACCAATATTCCTGGCGCTCTATTTTTGTACACTTTATGGACCTACCGCGCTTGCGCTTGCTGACCAGTAAGTAGTTGACACGTTCATAAATACCAAGAACCTGTTCAACTACTTACTGGTGTTTAACGAAAAGTCTTTAACAGTTGGCCCCTTGCAGTTGAGTGAGCTACGTACAGGCTTATAGTCCCTTGTTTCGCTCCTATCGACGGGCGTGTAGGCTGACGTAGTATTTGTGCCATTCGTACAGTCTGTTTCACATGACGCTGTTTCCTTTCACTTCTCCTTTGATGCTTAAGATAAACTTCACGTAACGTTCCATTTAAAATACCTTGGATAACCTTTACCATTCCTTCTCCGCCTTCTTTACTCCAATGCATCCCTCTTTTTTTCATTCGGAAAGAAACGTGCCGTTGGTTGGACTCCATCGCTCCCAAGCTGCGAGCATCCTCAGGAGGATTCTCCACCTTTTCTCTCCAGTCAAAAATACGTTCCCAGTTACGGTTAATATACGTCCGAAATTCTTCAAGTTTTTTTTCGCCTTTTTGTTCTCCTAGCGTGCTTTCGAAGGTATCAATCCAACGTGTGAAATCATCTTGATTATGTTCTTTCAGTGCTTTTTTAACACCGTCCTTAAACACATTTTTCCCTCCACCAAATACACGATTTAATGCTTGGGAAACATGGTAGGGATCTAATTGATTGAGAACTGGATATCTTGATTGGGAGAACGCTTCTTGAAACCTCTCCGCAGTATATCCAGCACCTCCATCACTATTACTCACAATTCTTGTATCTTCTAGTGAATATTCATGGGCTGTAAAGGCTTGAACCTCTTTCCAAAACTCAGTTGTAGGTTGTGTAGTCAAAATGACTTTAGGCTCCTTTAAAGAAACACGCTTTCCGCTTTTTTTCCATCCTTCGTGAACTACCGCATGATGCACTTCTAGATTCTTTTTCTTCTTTGTTCCTCTAACAAATACACCGTCTGCCTCCGCATATAGAAAATCTACCTTTTTTCCTTCCGGGAGAAAGTCTGCTTCATCTAGCTCAACCACCATTTCCGTGTCGGCTTC
>JAWJLM010000158.1 GCA_040191315.1 Bacillaceae bacterium S4-13-56
AAGAAGCCTTCAATATAATATGGGGCCTTAGCTCAGCTGGGAGAGCGCCTGCCTTGCACGCAGGAGGTCAGCGGTTCGATCCCGCTAGGCTCCACTTTGCACCTTGAAAACTGAATAAGAAGAAATGAGTAAAACGACAAAGCATCAATTTTTTTTAGCGTTAAAGATCGAACGATCTAATTGTTCATATAGTTAAGTGAACAAGGGCGCACGGTGGATGCCTTGGCACTAGGAGCCGACGAAGGACGGGACTAACACCGAAATGCTTCGGGGAGCTGTAAGTAAGCTTTGATCCGGAGATTTCCGAATGGGGAAACCCACTGTTCGTAATGGAGCAGTATCCTTATCTGAATTCATAGGATAAGGAAGGCAGACTCGGGGAACTGAAACATCTTAGTACCCGAAGGAAGAGAAAGCAAACGCGATTTCCTGAGTAGCGGCGAGCGAAACGGAATTAGCCCAAACCAGAAGGCTTGCCTTCTGGGGTTGTAGGACACTCCATTGGAGTTACAAAGAAACAGGATAGATGAAGCGATCTGGAACGATCCGCCAAAGAAGGTAAGAGCCCTGTAGTTGAAATACTGTTTCCTCCGGAGTGGATCCTGAGTACGGCGGAACACGAGAAATTCCGTCGGAATCCGGGAGGACCATCTCCCAAGGCTAAATACTCCCTAGTGACCGATAGTGAACCAGTACCGTGAGGGAAAGGTGAAAAGCACCCCGGGAGGGGAGTGAAAGAGATCCTGAAACCGTGTGCCTACAAGTAGTCGAAGCCCATTTAGGGGTGACGGCGTGCCTTTTGTAGAATGAACCGGCGAGTTACGATTTCATGCGAGGTTAAGTGGAAGACACGGAGCCGCAGCGAAAGCGAGTCTGAATAGGGCGAAGGAGTATGAGGTCGTAGACCCGAAACCGTGTGATCTACCCATGTCCAGGGTGAAGGTCAGGTAACACTGACTGGAGGCCCGAACCCACGCACGTTGAAAAGTGCGGGGATGAGGTGTGGGTAGGGGTGAAATGCCAATCGAACACGGAGATAGCTGGTTCTCTCCGAAATAGCTTTAGGGCTAGCCTCAAGGTAAGAATGCTGGAGGTAGAGCACTGATTGGACTAGGGGCCCTCATCGGGTTACCGAATTCAGTCAAACTCCGAATGCCAGACATTTATCCTTGGGAGTCAGACTGCGGGTGATAAGGTTCGTAGTCGAGAGGGAAACAGCCCAGACCACCAGCTAAGGTCCCAAAGTATACGTTAAGTGGAAAAGGATGTGGAGTTGCTTAGACAACCAGGATGTTGGCTTAGAAGCAGCCACCATTTAAAGAGTGCGTAATAGCTCACTGGTCGAGTGACTCTGCGCCGAAAATATACCGGGGCTAAACGTATCACCGAAGCTGTGGATTGTTCTTACGAACAATGGTAGGAGAGCGTTCTAAGTGCCGTGAAGTCTGACCGTAAGGACAGGTGGAGCGCTTAGAAGTGAGAATGCCGGTATGAGTAGCGAAAGAGAAGTGAGAATCTTCTCCACCGAAAGCCTAAGGTTTCCTGAGGAAGGCTCGTCCGCTCAGGGTAAGTCGGGACCTAAGCCGAGGCCGAAAGGCGTAGGCGATGGACAACAGGTTGAAATTCCTGTACCACCAAATGACCGTTTGAACGATGGGGGGACGCAGGAGGATAAGGAAAGCGCGTTGTTGGATAAGCGCGTCCAAGCAGTGAGAGTGGTGAATAGGCAAATCCGTTCACCATAA
>JAWJLM010000159.1 GCA_040191315.1 Bacillaceae bacterium S4-13-56
CGGTGTTTGTCAAGTTAGTTGTCGTTTTTAATCCCAATTTTGTACAGCGTTAAGAAGTCTGTTTATTTCCCTCGGATTCCTTTTCTGATCGTTCTGGATTAAGCCAAACTTCCTCTTCAAGAGTCCAATTCCTTGTTTCCCTTGACCATCTCTCTGGATGCAGTGCTTTTGCTTGCTCGTATAAGCGCTTTCTTTGCGCAAGGATCTCGTTTGCGGATCCATCATGCCTTTGATTCGGCGTTAGGAAATTAAGCCCACTGTGTCGGTGTTCCTTGTTGTACCAATGCACAAATGATAATACCCATTCTCTCGCCTCTGTCAGTTCGAAGAACCCTTTTGCTGGATAGTCTGGGCGATACTTACACGTCCGAAAAATCGATTCGGCATAGGGATTATCATTGCTCACTCTAGGTCTGCTTCTAGATGGCGTGATCCCTAACTGGTACAGCGTTTCTAGTATCGAAGCGCCTTTCATCGGACTTCCGTTATCGGAGTGCAGCACGAGCGGTTGAAGATGCGCTATAATCTTTTCTGATGCCATTCCTCGTCTAACTAGTAAACTAGCATTTTCTGCCGATTCTTCCAACCAAATATCCCATGCGATGATCTTTCTGCTATATAAATCTAAGATAAGATACAGGTAGAAATAGATTCCTTTTGCTGGGCCAGGAAGCCAGGTAATATCCCACATCCAGACTTGGTTGGGCCCGGTTGCACGATGCGTTGCTATAGGCTTCGCGTTCGGCTTCTTACTTCTTCCGCGGTGGTGCTGCATATCGTTCTCTTTCAGCACACGATATACGGTCGATTCAGATGCTATATAAACGCCCTCATCGGCTAGTCGTGGCACGATTTGACTAGGCGGTAAACTTTTATAGTTCGGTTGATTGACCGTTTGCACAATGGCTTCTCTTTCTTCGGCAGTTAGTTTGTTTTTTGGTACAGGACGCTCCGCATAGGGACGCTGATCATCTGCCGGTGTTCGGTTGCTTCTCCACCGTTGTACCGTCCGTCTGCTGATTCCTAGCTCTTCACATGCCTTTTCTTCTCGTGCACCATTCGTAACAGCTTCTTTAATCAGCTCTATTGCTTGACCGCGATCTGAGGCACTGATCATTCGTCCTCGTTGTCCCCCCAAATCGCATTGGCCTTTTTTCTTAAAACTAATAAGGCGGCTGTTTCGGCAAGCGCAGCTTCCTTTCGTCGAAGTTCCTGGTTCAACGCCTTTAGTTCACGATCCTTTTCACGAACACTTTTCTGAAACTGGTTGGCTTGTTCGGCAACCCCGCCATTCGCCTGCATACAGGCATCACGCCAAGCTTCCACTTGTTCTACGTAAAGTCCTTTCTTGCGGCAATAGGTAGCCAATTCTATCTCACTCATCGGGAACGTCTCCATCACGATGGAAAACTTATCCTGCGTGCTCCATTGCTCTGACTTCTGCTCCCCATCAGGCAAGGGAATACCTTTCGCTTTTGCTTTCTTTTTCCAGTTATACAACGTTCCTTCGGAGAGCCCCGTTTCACGTGCGATCGAACTAACCAATTCACTTTCCGGAGGCATCATTCTCGTAATGATCGAGTGTTTAAATGCTTTGCTATATTTAGCCATAGTAAGTTTCCTTTCTGTGTCTTCTTACACTCACTATACGGTCTATGGAACCTTATGACAACCATGCTAACACAGGGGG
>JAWJLM010000161.1 GCA_040191315.1 Bacillaceae bacterium S4-13-56
CCCTACCACGTCTGGAGAATATAGGTGGGGGAATTTTCACTTGACAATTACACACAACAACAAACCCAACCACCTCTACACTTCTATCCTGCCAACATTCGACAAATTTCGGGGCGTCACTGTGACCATACCTAAATCTCTACTATACTTTAATCCATTGGTCCTAGATTATCTTCTGAATGATTAACTATATATTCACCAGATACTTCATAAGAAGAAAATTGACTATTTACGTTATACCCTAACCCAATTAAGATTGCTGTAACAAGTACTAGTATTTTTTTCTTCATTTTAATTACTCCTAAATTCTTTAGGAGTAATTTTACTATTTTCTTTAGTAACATGCTTTTACCTTAAAGAGCCAGTTTTACCTTATTTTTATTTTAAATCATATAAATTCACTTAATTGCTAAAATTTATATAATTATAGGAATATTTTTGATAAACTATTAAAAAAGCATTGAGAGTGATTATATGGATAACAGAGAAAAAATAGGGAAACAAATTAAGGATCTTAGAAATTTTTTTAATATAACCCAAAAAGAGTTATGTGAGGGGATATGCACTCAAGCTTATATAAGTAAAGTTGAGAATGGATCTATAGCAATTTCATCAGATCTTTTATATCAGATTGCCGACAGACTTGGTATTGATATTAATTATTTATATGACTCTTCAAGTATCTCTAGAATAGATTATGTCGAAGAAGTACTAATTCAAGCTAGAGAATTAGTAGACTCTCAAAACTATCAGGGACTTTATTACTTAATAAAATCTGAAGCGAAAAGTCCGTTAGTTTCAAACAAAAGGTTCAAACAATTTATTTTGTGGCACCAATCTATTTGTGAAAGACATATAAATAATAATCATAGTAAGGCTATAGAATTAATTGAAGAAGCTCTTTCGTTAAGTAGTACAAGTCGGAAAACAAAATCCGAACGTGAAATTGAAATTTTAATTAGTAAAGCAAATTTATTTTTAGAACTTGAACAGTATCAAAAAGCTTTAATTATATATAAAGATAGTCATGATTCTTTGATTAAGCTACCTATACATAACAATATAAAACTACAACCTAGATTATATTATAACTGGGCTAGAGCACATTATTTAGAAAGTAGCTATACTGAATCTATTGCTATCTGTAAAAGAGGAATTTCTTATTGCCAAAAAAAACAAATCATGTATGGCTTGGGACAATTATATTTTTTATTAGGTAGATGCTTAACTGAAACAAAAAGTATAAACGAAGCCTTGCACAATTTTAATTATGCAAAAACTATTTTTCAAATTACAGACAAAAAAATACAATTAGAAAAGGTAGAAGAACAACTTATTCAATTAAGAACAGTTAAAAATAATTAAATATTTAATATTATTCCTATAATTATATCATTCATTATATTTGGTGTTTATTACAAGTAAATATAACGTTTTTTAAGTTAATAGATTAAATATCCAAAACTCATTAAAATGTAATATTTGTTACTCTAATATTACACTTTGGATCTAGGTCAATATTTTGGACACAAAAAAGTTAA
>JAWJLM010000162.1 GCA_040191315.1 Bacillaceae bacterium S4-13-56
AACTTAATACTAAACATAATTCTACAAAAAATAAAGACCACTATCCCAGCAAATAACAGCCCCATCTCTTGTCCACCCAGAAAACACAAAAACCACCATCTGTCTTTTTATGGTGCCTGACACCTTTACCAAAAAAATTTCTGTTTTCACTGATAATTTTTTCATGAAAGGACAACCTATTTATAGGAGGTGTTTATATATGAGGGATAAGACAATATTGAACTTATTTACTATTTTAGGAATAAGCGGAAGCATATTTTTTTTATTACGTAGAAAAGGACAATTGAAGGACTGGTTTCTTATTTTTTTTATTAAAACTTTAGTTTCCACTATATTTGATGGACCAGTAATTAAAACAAAATATTTGCAATATCCAGTACGCTATTTCCCTAAATTATTTGACTCAAATATTGTGTTTTTATACGTAATATTTCCTTTATCGTGTGTCATATATAATCAATTTACATATAAAATGAAGCCATTAAAGTCAATCTTGAGTGTTTTTCTTTTTACCGGACCAATGACTCTTATGGAAAATTGGATTGAAAAAAATACCAATTTAGTTAAATATAACAAGGGTTGGAATAGCTATATTACATTTATTGTACTTTCGTTTGCTTTTTTGCTTGTTAAAGGATGCATTGAGGGAATTCGTTTCTTAGATAAAAAATTCACCCCTCCTCATATACAGAAGAAAGAAAACACTTTGAAAAATGAGTAACAATTTACTTCTACCTTTAAAGACCAATAACTGGTTTTTTTTGTTGTTTCTTTATTAATACATACTAGGTAAGAGTTTGAAATTATCGCCCCCTTTTCCCCCTGTTCACACCGTACTTATCGCATTCCCAAAGGTCCAGCAAATATCCTAATAGCATAACCCACACTTCTTCTTCATTATTTTCCCTTTCTCCTTTAAGATTTCAAGTGCAATCGCGATATCGAAAAATGGACCTGCTTTCCTTTGCTCTGGGAGAGACAATTGTACAACCACCTTTTCATTCGATACATCACAATTCATCATGGTTAACTCACTCATGACAGCTCTCTAGACTCCCTTACACAAGATCCGGTAAACCTATAATCGCAAACGAAGGCTGCCCCTCCATCACATGGACCTCCACCTGAATCCGGTAGCCTTCCATCCCGCGAAGTCCAATACTTGAAACGTTCGTAACCAAATCATTCACCTCCAGTTGTTTCTTTTACATTCAAAATATTCGTATCTCCTACAGCATGTAAGAACTTTATATAATTCTCAGCCTTAGGTGGTGGAATAAATGTATAAATCCGCTCTGTACTTACCAATGAATCCTTAACAGCACCTATATAATTTAAGTAACTACTCCATCGATAATCTTCTAATCTCTCAACCATATTGGCCCGCAGTGGATTCAGGTGGATATACTTATTAACTTCTAACTCATACTCAACAGTACTTAACAACTCTGCACCATAACGGCTTTCAAATACGTGTCCGGAAAAGTGATATTTCTGA
>JAWJLM010000163.1 GCA_040191315.1 Bacillaceae bacterium S4-13-56
CACCCTTTCTGAACGTTTGTTTGTAACACAAGTATATTAAACGCCTGTTCTCTTGGCTAGTTATTCTGAGCAAAAGGGATACTCATTTTTAGTTTTAATGACAGCCACAGCTACCTCCAGACCCACATCCACATCCTGAATCATCCTTCAGCAAGGAATTGGAATTCGGTGTTTTTATATGAGGGCTAACTGAATGAGCAACTAGCTTACCAACCTCATCTACGAGTCCCTCTAACTTTCGCTCAGCAATTTTATACTGGGAAACCGCTTCATGCATATCCATAGCACGTTTAGCTTCACGAATATCCTTCATAATCTTATTATAATCAGGATGATACCGACCAAAACGTTCCACGTCTTCATATTGGTCTTTTATACGTAAAAAGGCTCTAATTAGCGATTGAGCTTCTTTATTTGATGCTAGAGCTGCTTTTTTTTGCTTATAATTTATCATCTCTTCAGAGTGGCAAATCATTTTCCCTAACCCTTCAGCACTATCAAGGACATCTACAATCTCTAAGGTTGCTAACACTTTCAACCACCTCCATCTTATTTAGTTTAACAGATAGAGATGGTAAAAACCACTTACAGTTAATCCCTTAGTTGAGTTGCCATTTGGATAAGCATTGAAAACATTTGTATATTATTTGTCCATTGTTGCATTCGTTGGGCTGGAGTTTGGCCATAGTAATACTTCGCTTCCTGTTCAAGTAAGGAAAATTCTTCTGGGTTTCTCCAAAGTCTTCTGTACCATTGGGGATGAACCCTTACGTATTGTAATAGTTCAGGCCGCTCCTTCAATGTGTGATATAGTTCATACTGCATAAAACTCCCTCCTCTTAATCCTGGTGAAAGTGGAATGGAGATTTAGGACTAGAATTCCCTTGATTCCCTTGATTCCCTTGATTGCCTTTCATCTCCTGAAATTGTTTCACAAGAGTTTGTATATTTCCAAGGGCTCCGTCTAGATTATGGAGATGACCCTGTACTTTGTTTAAGTCAAATTGCTCTAGCATACCCATCATTTGATTCAAAAACTCAGTAGATTTTTCCTTCGAATTACTCTTTTTCCCCTTAGTATTAGTCTCATCTTTAAACTGTTCCCAAAATGGATCCTCTTCTCCAAGAAGAACCCATTTCTCATAATAGGTCTGCCAGCTTTCCCCTTTTTTCCTAACCTGTCGAATTAAATCAGGGTGTTTTTGAACAAATTCCTTAAATTCTTGAACGGAAGGATCAAGTGATTTCGCCATACCTTCACACCTCTTTCCCATGTATTTCCTTATAAATAGCCTATGCTGCATAAGCAAAAAGGTGATATTTAAAAGCTTGGCTTATCGTTAAGGGGATTCTTCTTGAAAGGCAATTTTTCTTTCTTAAAAACCCTTATACCCTTCAGTGTAAGTCCTAATGTGCTATCAACCAAACACAGCATAATGATAGTAAGAAAAGCGCAAGCGCCCTTCGAAACAAGAAAATC
>JAWJLM010000164.1 GCA_040191315.1 Bacillaceae bacterium S4-13-56
CAGGACCTTAGCTAACGCTGGATTCAAACATGAGTACAAGGTTTACGATCCAAAGAAGACACCTGACATAAAAAAACACTCAGAACAGAACATTGTTTTATCAACATTTGTGAGTGTTTATCATTTTAAATTTTTACAGATACCGATGGACCTAACTCTACTTCATACACACAAATCAAAAATAATTTCGAATTGTTTGTAATACCCTCTCTAAATCATGTTCATGTAGTTTCCCGATTTTAAATAGTAATTCCTTATAATGAACAGTGTTTAGTTTAGAACATCTAACAATAGAAGGTTTATCTAAGCCAGCTTCTTCCCAGTATTCAATCGTAACATCAAATTCATTCCTAGTATGTTGACTTGTAACTGTTGCAATTAGATGATCTAATTCTACAACCACGTTATCATTACTTACTATGAGCACAGGTCTTCTCTTACCATTTAATTCAACTGTCCATATTTCTCCACGCTTACCTGTTTTACTCATCTTCTCTACCCCAAAATATTTCTTCTTTTTCTTTTATTATTTGATCTTTTGGAGGTCTGCTGTCAAAGTAATTATCAAATAATTTATTAAGCAATTTTATCCGTTCCCCATTATCCATTTCTTCTATTGCTTTCATTATTTCATCAGCAGTCATACGTAACCACCTCATTTAACAATAAATTTCTTTATATCAATTATACTATAGAACTAATTTATAATAAAACATAGTCGACGATCTTAAAGCGTGCGGATCGTAAAGTGAAACTGGATGGAACGATTACAATAGATAAAAGATTATACGAAGTTCCTTCCCAATATATCGGACAAAAAATTGAGGTTCGAATGGACGAACAGTCCGTATATATATTATAAATGGTAAGAAAATGGCGAAAGCTAACCCAGTTACGATGCATGATAGCGCCCATGTAAAACGAGGACAATCTCCATTCGCTGTTTCGGAAATTTCTCAAGAGGAGGAATCTGATCATGTATAAATCATTCTATTTGCTAGCAAGAGAGCCATTTTCAAAGGATATGAAATCGGAAGATGCCTTTCAATCGAAAAGCTATCAGGAGGCATTACATGGACTAAAGTATTTACAAAAATCCAAAGGGATTGGATTAGTAATTGGAGATCCTGGTGCCGGAAAAACATTTACCTTACGATCATTTAAGGATTTTCTTAATCCAGCATTGTATCATGTCATCTATTTCCCATTGTCTACCGGTGGTGTCATGGATTTCTATCGAGGGTTGGCTTATGGATTAGGAGAAGAACCGAAGTTTCGAAAAGTAGATTTGTTCCGTCAGATTCAACAAGAATTGAACGAATGGACGAGGAACGAAAAGTCACACCGGTATTTATATTAGATGAGATGCCGTCTTTACGAATGTAAACAATGCCGCTACCAATCG
>JAWJLM010000165.1 GCA_040191315.1 Bacillaceae bacterium S4-13-56
GATAAAGCCTCCTCTCTAAAAATAGTCTGGTCACCTGTTTCAATACACTCTGAGTCATACCTTTTATAAGGTACTAAGAAGTCTGGTAACTCATGATGAATTCTACCGCAATTATCACAAGCTAAACGGCGAATATTATACACCTTCATTTCCCCAGATCTCTCTTTACATTTTCTATTTCTAGTACCTATCACACTCATACTTTTTCCGCAACAAGGAGAAGGAGTCCTACCCGCACCCCTAACTGAAAACTCCATTTAGGGTGTTTTCAATAAGTTTATAATCTGATACAATAATCATATATGTTTTGGTGGGACGTCTCCCGTATAGCTGTTGGCGCAGTTATACGTTAATGGGAGGCGTCTTTTCCTTTCTCCAGAATTATAAATGTCGAAATTTTTCGAATCATATAAGGACATTATAATCGACTAATTCTGGACAAGCAATACCGTCAACTATCGGTTATTTTAATCTGTCAAAAACACTAAAGAACCCGGAACGGGGTAATTTTAAGTCACAGTGACAACCCGAAATTTGGCGATAACTATATGTATATCTGTAACTATCATACGTAAATGGATTACTTAATTTCGACTTAGGTAAGGTGTTTTCCAATGAAGTCCGTTAATTTGTCCTTCCAAAAACTATATGCGGTGTAATTGTATCCATT
>JAWJLM010000166.1 GCA_040191315.1 Bacillaceae bacterium S4-13-56
CCAGCAGATTGATATTTTAGTTAATGAAATTTGAGAAAGCCCTCACGAGTGTGAGGGCTTATTAGGTGTACTAAATTATCTAAACAAAACTAGATCTACAAAAAAACCAAAGGCTACAATTAATAAACCGAAAGAAAAATGAACCTTTTTTGAGTTTAGACCTTGTTTTTCAAAAATAACAAAGATCAAAATTATGGTTAAAATGAACTGAATCGAATTTAATAAGCTATTCTTAAATAAGAACAAGTTATTATAATATTGATACATTCCAGATATTAATCCAAACAAAAATAAAGTAAGTGGAATTCTTAAATTCCAAACCATAATTTCTTATCATCCCTTTCGGTATGCCAATAAATAAACATATTGCTAGTTCATTTATTTTTCAATCAATAACTGACACTCCGACCTTGATATAAATACGCAGAGTTGGAATACAAATCAACCAGTTTGATCTGACTTCTAAGAGTATAATATTCAGATACGAAACCTATTCCATTATACCCTCCAATTGTTACTAGATATTCAGCCTGCCCATTAATATCATATCCTTCTTTCTCAGCATATTTGTCAGTTATTCTATAATCCTTAACTACTACAGAAGTAGGAAAAACTGCTGATGTTCCTCCTATGGACACTGATTCCATGATTAAACCATAACTTCCCACTTTATAATAATTAATTCTGATTATCCATTTAGCTCAGTTTCCTCTTTTCATA
>JAWJLM010000167.1 GCA_040191315.1 Bacillaceae bacterium S4-13-56
CTTTATTATTAGTAAACCTAAATATAAGTGAGATAATTAAAACGATTATAATTACAACAAAAACCGTTTTTACGTCTTGCCCGTTTGTGAAAAAAATTATTTTTCAATGTTTTTGGGATTTAGTTTTTCTTTTAACTCTTCTATTTTTTCTAAAACAATCATTGTGCAAACAACAATAAGTCCACAAAGTACAAGCAATCCTGAATAAACAGGGAGAAGATCCCCTCCACCTGACCAAATTGTTTTTCCTAAAACTACTGGAAAAACCAAAAAGCTAAGGAATAAAAATCCTATCATTGTCCCAATTACAGCTTTCATCTAATCACCTCATATTCTTATTTTAAATTCACTCAAACTTTTACTTTCTAACTGATTTAATCTAAACATTTATTATTTCTATTTGGGCCGATTTAGGAAATCCTTCTCAAACTCTTCTCCTCTTTAGTTTTAGTAAAACTAATCACAAACTTCGTACATTCCTTTAATTCCTTTTATATTTATTCTAACATAAAATTCCAATAAAGAAATCTCCTAATTAACTATTAGGAGATTTCTTTATAAAAAATGTATTAAATTGTAAATTGCTTATCCGTTATTCCTAAACGTTGAGCTGGGGTTAACTTTCATTTATCGCTTGTCCTGCATTTCTTGCAAAGGTTGTGATAAGTTCTTACTATTGTTGCAGGGATTGAGCATACCTTGGATTGAAATTAGAGTAAATACACCTTTTGAAAAATAACATAAATTACAACCTTCAGAATCTACATCCCCTTATTATAATAGTTTGCTTAAATTACCTATACCGCTCTTTCAACCTAGAGTGTCAAAATATAAAAGGGTTCCGATATTCCACATCCTCGATTGTAAGTTGCGGCTTAAAAAATAAAAATTTCAAACTAGGAAACTATCAAATATCTTTCTAAAAAGAGCATCAACTCCTCTCCCTCATATAACAAATTTTAACATTTATACATAAAACTAGCAATAGAAATTCTTGTTTTTTAATAAACATTATTTTGCTTAAATTGCTTCATATAATCTCACAATAATCCACACCTGAATATAGTAATCTAAAAGTGGGCCACAAAGGAAAAATCCCCCAGTAGTTTATAATATCCCATGAAGAAATAATAGGTTTCTAGTGGGGAGACTGGAGCGATGATTAACTTTAAAAAGAAACAAAAGGTCCTACTAATGTACCTAAGGCAGGGGCGATCACAAAGAGAAATTGCCAAAATGGTTGGTATTGATCGTAAAACAGTAAATATATACATTAAAGAATATGAATCGCAGAGGAGTGAACTAATAAAACAAGATGTAAGTATGGATGCAGGAGAACTGATTCAAACCATTGTAGAGGCACCTAGATATC
>JAWJLM010000168.1 GCA_040191315.1 Bacillaceae bacterium S4-13-56
TATTTATAGTTAAGTCCTCGATCGATTAGTATCCGTCAGCTGCACGTGTCACCACGCTTCCACCTCGGACCTATCAACCTCATCGTCTCTGAGGGATCTTACTCACTTGAAGTGATGGGAAATCTCATCTTGAGGGGGGCTTCATGCTTAGATGCTTTCAGCACTTATCCCTTCCACACGTAGCTACCCAGCTATGCTCCTGGTGGAACAACTGGTGCACCAGAGGTGTGTCCATCCCGGTCCTCTCGTACTAAGGACAGCTCCTCTCAAATTTCCTACGCCCACGACGGATAGGGACCGAACTGTCTCACGACGTTCTGAACCCAGCTCGCGTACCGCTTTAATGGGCGAACAGCCCAACCCTTGGGACCGACTACAGCCCCAGGATGCGATGAGCCGACATCGAGGTGCCAAACCTCCCCGTCGATGTGGACTCTTGGGGGAGATAAGCCTGTTATCCCCGGGGTAGCTTTTATCCGTTGAGCGATGGCCCTTCCATGCGGAACCACCGGATCACTAAGCCCGACTTTCGTCCCTGCTCGACTTGTAGGTCTCGCAGTCAAGCTCCCTTCTGCCTTTACACTCTACGAATGATTTCCAACCATTCTGAGGGAACCTTTGGGCGCCTCCGTTACTCTTTGGGAGGCGACCGCCCCAGTCAAACTGCCCACCTGACACTGTCTCCCACCCGGATCACGGGTGTGGGTTAGAAGGTCAATACAGCCAGGGTAGTATCCCACCGATGCCTCCACCGAAGCTAGCGCTCCGGCTTCCAAGGCTCCTACCTATCCTGTACAAGCTGTACCAACATTCAATATCAGGCTACAGTAAAGCTCCACGGGGTCTTTCCGTCCTGTCGCGGGTAATGCGCATCTTCACGCATAGTATAATTTCACCGGGTCTCTTGTTGAGACAGTGCCCAAGTCGTTGCACCTTTCGTGCGGGTCGGAACTTACCCGACAAGGAATTTCGCTACCTTAGGACCGTTATAGTTACGGCCGCCGTTTACTGGGGCTTCGGTTCAAAGCTTCGCTTGCGCTAACATTTCCCCTTAACCTTCCAGCACCGGGCAGGTGTCAGCCCCTATACTTCGCCTTACGGCTTCGCAGAGACCTGTGTTTTTGCTAAACAGTCGCTTGGGCCTTTTCACTGCGGCTTCTCGCAAAAGAAGCACCCCTTCTCCCGAAGTTACGGGGTCATTTTGCCGAGTTCCTTAACAAGAGTTCTCCCGAGCACCTTAGGATTCTCTCCTCGCCTACCTGTGTCGGTTTGCGGTACGGGCACCTGTGACCTTACTAGAGGCTTTTCTTGGCAGTGTGAAATCAGGAACTTCGGTACTAAATTTCCCTCCCCATCACAGCTCAAGCTT
>JAWJLM010000169.1 GCA_040191315.1 Bacillaceae bacterium S4-13-56
AAGAAATCCTCTAAAGGTCGAAAGGGTATTGACTTTTATGCTTTATTTAAAGCTTTTACTTTGGCTCCACTTCTTTATGTGGAAGTCATGGTTTCAAGTGTTCATCTCCAAGTGGAGGGCAACTCTGATTTTCGAACTGTGTGTGGTTTTACAACCATTCCATCTCTCAAGACCTTCGAGCGTTTTGACCAGATCATGATTGAAAATGGTTTATGGGAGAAGGCTCGTCAATTGATGGTGAACTTTAATATACAACAAGGAATCATCGAAAAAGAAGATCAATTAGCCGTCGATACGACACATGTGGAAGCTGAAGCCACTCTTCATGCGAAACGCAAGTGCGGCCATTCCGATCCATGTGATTGTCCAGAAATACCGACAGATGACAATGTTGGTCTGATGAGAAAAAGTAATACCGTTACTTATATTGCACACAAAGTAGCGCTAGTGTGCGGCGTGAAATCAGAACTTCCTTTGTCTAGAAGTATTTTCAAAGGTGGTGAGCATGATGGAACGACTCTCGTGCCGACCTTAGAAAAGGTAAAACAAGATCTTCCTGAAGAATGGTTAAAAACCGTTCAATACGTGAGTGCAGACGGAATCTATCAAAACAAGGAGAATCAAGAAAAAACGAAAAAAATTCTCGATGCCAAACTCCTGTCTCCCATTAATCCACGAAAAATCAAGGATAAACAACTAGATGTTCGTGGTGTAACGAAACTCGACAGATATGGAGTACCGCATTGTATGAGTGGTCATCGATTAAAATTAAAAGGGTTAGATGAAGCAAA
>JAWJLM010000170.1 GCA_040191315.1 Bacillaceae bacterium S4-13-56
CAGATATGGAGTACCGCATTGTATGAGTGGTCATCGATTAAAATTAAAAGGGTTAGATGAAGCAAAAAAACAATATGTTTGGACATGCCCAGTCTTTGATCCAAAATATAAACAAGAAGGGCTTTCTTGTACAGAGGCATGCCATCTTGAATGTTGTAATAAAGCTCAAACTGGAAGAACGATTCGCATTCCACAGTCCCTGACACCACAAATTGATCCTGAATTTCCGCAGCATCTTCAATCTTTTAAAACGAAGTATGCGGAAAGAACCGCCATTGAACGGGTAAACGCACAGGCCAAAGAAGGCCTTAGTATGCGAAGGGTTCATAAACGAGGTCGTGTTGCAGTTGAAGCACATGTAGATCGTTGCATCACAACTGCACACGCCTTGGCTTATATGTCCGTT
>JAWJLM010000171.1 GCA_040191315.1 Bacillaceae bacterium S4-13-56
CGAATTACATTTTTCTAAGTGCGAAAGTTGAGTTATTAAGAATAGCTAATTTAAAAAATTTGTCTCAATAATATTACTAATATAAATACAATAATTGCCTGAAATAAATCAAAAAAATCAAATATTGGTTGCTTCTTTTCATGAAAATTTTTCAAAAGAAAAAAAAAGATTACGGATAAAAAAATAATGTATACCTCATTTATCATATGTAACCACCTAACCATTATATAAATATATATTGGTAAAAAAGGACTAATATGAGCAGTCCTCTAAATAATCCCTAGTCCACATACCAAGTGGAGTATGATACTTCATTGTCTGGACTTATAACAAAACGAACTCGATTATGCCAAGAATAGTCAGCTCCAGTTTCACTAATATATATTACAACTTCTTTAGTTCCCCAGCTAGGGACTGGTGCAGACGCGACTACTCCCCATAGTGGTGCATTATTTTGAATCATAACACTAGAAGCAGCTTTTGCATAGCTACCGTAGTCATGTAGCGTCTCCTTACTTGTCGTATTGATTACTTTTGAGACATAAGGTATTTTGTCAATCCCCTTGTAAACAAGCCATGATCCATAACCATTATATACAGTTTTAGCAAATGTTCCCATTGCAGCATTAAACCATCCTTGTTCAGCGTTTTGAACATAATAGTGATATTCTGCCCTCTCCAAAATTGTGAATTCCCCATCTATAATTGCATATTCTAAAGGGATTCCTTCTACGTTTATCACGTTGGTAGGGACACTTACAGGATCTTCATATGTTCCTCCTCCACCCTCGCATTCGCACTCTTGCATTTTATTTAATTCTTCTTTTGTTTTGACGAATGATGTATCCTTAGTCGAATCTAGTGAAAGGTCTGTAGGATCATTTTTGAATTTTATTTTGAAATGAATGTTGTCTGGAACTGAACTTTTGTTTGGTTCAGCACTTACAAATAAAGATTGTGATACAAGTAAAATTAAGATGGCTAACAAAATTGTTATTTTTTTAAACATATAATCCCTCCCATAAAGTGATGCTAGTATATTTTCATGGACACGCCTTAGTTAA
>JAWJLM010000172.1 GCA_040191315.1 Bacillaceae bacterium S4-13-56
CGTAGTCAAACGCTCTATCCAATTGAGCTACGGGCGCATCTATTTAAAACAAATATGGTGCCGAGGACCGGAATCGAACCGGTACGGTAGTCACCTACCGCAGGATTTTAAGTCCTGTGCGTCTGCCAGTTCCGCCACCCCGGCACATTAAAAAATATGGAGCGGAAGACGGGATTCGAACCCGCGACCCCCACCTTGGCAAGGTGGTGTTCTACCACTGAACTACTTCCGCATTAATGCGGGTGAAGGGAGTCGAACCCCCACGTCATAAGACACTAGATCCTAAGTCTAGCGCGTCTGCCAATTCCGCCACACCCGCATATTTAAATGGTGAGCCATGAAGGACTCGAACCTTCGACCCTCTGATTAAAAGTCAGATGCTCTACCGACTGAGCTAATGGCTCATGCTTAACACATGAACTAATTTAAATAGTTAGTTCATCTTTGATACCAACGCTTGTTTTCTCAAGGAATCTTATTCTACAACATTATTTATAATTCGTCAAAATCTAATTGTTGGTAACTTTTTAAAATGGTGGAGGATGCAGGGCTCGAACCTGCGACCCCCTGCTTGTAAGGCAGGTGCTCTCCCAGCTGAGCTAATCCTCCAGGGGTACTTGTACCTTAACGAAATCGCCTGACGGCGTCCTACTCTGGCAGGGGCAATGCCCCAACTACCATCGGCGCTGAAGAGCTTAACTTCCGTGTTCGGCATGGGAACGGGTGTGACCTCTTCGCCATTACCATCAGACAATTTTCAAGGACAAGTTATATTATATAATGTTTCTGTTAAAATGCAAGCGATTTTTTAAATTATTTACACCCTAAAAACTGAATAAGATGACATGAGTTTTTTTGACAAAGTTTTATTTCAATCTAGCTTCAGCTCCTAGCTTTTCGGTCGTTTCCCTTCTTAGTCGAAGACTAATGTCTTCTCGGTCAGAAGTTCCAACGCCTCTCAGTCAAGTCGCCTTTGCTTTATATTTATAGTTAAGTCCTCGATCGATTAGTATCCGTC
>JAWJLM010000173.1 GCA_040191315.1 Bacillaceae bacterium S4-13-56
GGGTTCGTAGGTTCGAATCCTACCCCCTCCACCATTTTTTTATAAAAAATTTAATATTTATGTAGGGGTATAGTTTAATGGTAAAACGAAGGTCTCCAAAACCTTTGATGTGGGTTCGATTCCTGCTACCCCTGCCATTTTTATTTTGTGGCGGTCGTGGCGAAGTGGTTAACGCACCGGATTGTGGCTCCGGCATTCGTGGGTTCGATTCCCACCGTTCGCC
>JAWJLM010000174.1 GCA_040191315.1 Bacillaceae bacterium S4-13-56
GGTTAACGCACCGGATTGTGGCTCCGGCATTCGTGGGTTCGATTCCCACCGTTCGCCCCATTCTAAATTAGAAGAAGTATAGCTCTTCACAATGAGCTAATACATGTATATAATAGAAATGGCTATAATTTAATGATATTATTGGGGTATAGCCAAGCGGTAAGGCAACGGATTTTGATTCCGTCATGCGTAGGTTCGAATCCTGCTACCCCAGCCATTTTGCGGAAGTAGTTCAGTGGTAGAACACCACCTTGCCAAGGTGGGGGTCGCGGGTTCGAATCCCGTCTTCCGCTCCAACTTGTTTCTGGCGGCATAGCCAAGTGGTAAGGCAGAGGTCTGCAAAACCTTTATCACCGGTTCAAATCCGGTTGCCGCCTCCAGAATATATGCCGGTGTGGCGGAATTGGCAGACGCGCACGACTCAAAATCGTGTTCCTTCTGGAGTGTCGGTTCGACCCCGACCACCGGTATCATGATACTGCTTGCCAATGCAGTGAAATCAACGTTTCTTACACTATGTAAGGAACGTTTTTTATTTATCTCCAATACGTTCTTACAAAAATAATTGTGTACATAAAATCGTGTGCGTACCCCTGTCATAAACAAGGAGTAATTTAAATGGCAAGGCGTACAAAAAAATTATCTAATGCGGAATTATTATCATTAACAAAGCAAAAGTAATAAAGGATTGATTTCTAAACGGCACTTTCTTT
>JAWJLM010000175.1 GCA_040191315.1 Bacillaceae bacterium S4-13-56
AACCAAAAATTTATCTTCACTGCTCCACTGTTCTGAAACCTGTCCACCTCCAGGAGTTGGGTTCCCAGCTGCTCTAGCTTCTTTCCTCCACTTGTATAAAGTAGGTTCAGTAATTCCAAGTTCTTGGCTTATCTGACTTACAGATTCATTGTTAGGTGGCATCATTCTTTTAAGAATCGACTCTTTCATTTCCTCCGTATAACGTTTTCCATTATTACCTTTCATGTCGATCAACCTCCGTGTGTTATTAAACTATACACTAAAGTTGTCTACGACATCTATCCTAACAGAGGGGGGGAATTGAAAAGTTATATTTAAAAAAAGTAAATGCTGTTGCAAATACCTAAAAATAAGAGATTAATATGTAATTCATATTAATCTCTTATTACTTTCCAATTTAAATTTGATTTCATGATGATTTTATGAAATATATCTTTTTTCTTGCCAACAATCTCATATTCACCAATTTCTTTAGTGCTATCTATAACTGTACTATTTACAAGGGTAATATTGTTATCACAAAGAGTAACCATGTATGATGATCCGTTTTTATTGAATTGTAAATCGAAATCAGGTAAATCATCACATGGTTTAGATTCTTTAAGTTTAATGTCAGATGGTTCGTTTAAAATTTTATCAATAAATTCAGTATCAGATGTAGTGGCTTCAAATTTGTCGTAACTGTTAGTGCCTTTTCTATATTCATAATGTGTTATTTTTACATTTTCAACACTATTTTGATTGATTTCATAATCATTAAGAACTTCTCCGTATGTTGTATTTCTTGTTATGTCATATACAACATAAGCACCAGCAACAACAAATAGTACAGCTAAAAACAAAATGAATTTCTTTTTATTCATACAATCCCCTTTTTTCATCATGTTTTAATTTATTTTAATGATTATCCCACTAGCTCAGAATAAGTAATAG
>JAWJLM010000176.1 GCA_040191315.1 Bacillaceae bacterium S4-13-56
TACTCAACTTTCGCAGACTGAAATAGGCAGGTATGCCTTGATATAGTTAGGTAAGCCCGCGATCCATTGCTGTAGTTGACTTTTAATTAACTTTTGCATTCTTTTGTTACTCTCTTTAAGGGTATCTTCAAGAAGTTCGATTAATTGCTGAAGCGCAATTGCCCAATCGAGGTCACTGATTTCATCACAAAGTTCATAAAACATACCGCCAAGTGTTCTTTGGTCCGTGCTACATCGATTTTGCCAGGACAGAACAATATATCGTGCAAAAACAATCGTTGTATGACTAATTAAGGAATCATAGGACCGACCTTGAAACTCCTTTTGGAGTTTTAATAAGGATTTCGTTGTTTTGAAAAAGACTTCAATGTCCCATCTCATACCATAAATTCGGATGATTTCTTGGTCACTTAACGTACAGTCTGTACTCAGAATCGCAAGCCATTCGCTCTTTTTATTACGGTTTCGAACGAATACAATTTTGACTGAAACTCCATTGGCTTGGATAGTATGGATGGAGCGAAGAATCCCTTTATTTCCTTGAGTAGGTGCTGCCAAACGATAGAGTTCCTTTAAGCTGACACGCTTATCATCTACAAGGTAACGTTGCTTTAAATTCTTAACCATGCCAATTACATCAATCCCTTGCTCTTTAATGTTCTTAATGAGTGGTTGGTGGGTAAACCAAGTATCCATCAACACATATGAAGCATCAATCCCAGAGTTCAATGCACGTTGAATCATATCTGGAATTTGTTCTGGGGCAGATTGTAGGGCTTCAAGACGGCGTTTGTATCCGACGCTTCGCTTGTCGATTTTACTTGATATTCCGTTAATTTGACTTGTTTTAGAGCTCAATAAAGAAAAGTCAACAGGAATGAACGTTGCACCATCTGACCAGCCAAGGGTAAGCATTCGAAA
>JAWJLM010000177.1 GCA_040191315.1 Bacillaceae bacterium S4-13-56
CGTCGATGATCGAGGGCGCTTGCGCTTTTCTTAAAAACTTCCGATTATTCTCCAAAAGAACCGTCCCTACAAACACACAACCATCAACAATTTCATTGACTTAATACAAAATAATAATGGGCCAATGATTGCTCAAGATTTAAGTGCATGCTCTTTTTTTAGCTTATTTAGAAGATAGTCTAACTCTTGACTGCATTTTAAAGTACTTTTATGTCTAATTCCTTTTGCCTTTGCTGTTCTGATCATTTCATTTCTTTTTTTCTCAATTCTTAATTGTAAATGTTGGTCCGACTTTTTATACATAATTCATCCACCTTTACAAAAGAACCGTTTTGTTAAGAAAAATAAAGTTGGGAACTACTCAACTAGTTAACCGATGTCTCTCTTGGAAAGCTCAATCTCATTTATAATGGAGGCTAATTTATTTTCATCACTCTTTTTCATATCCAAGAATTTTATACCGTATATGAAATAATGACTCTCCTTTTTTGTTTCCTTTCGTACAAACTCACCTTTCAAGTTAAATTGCTGATTTTTTAACGTAAAAGACAAATCTGAAATGATAAGGTATTGGACCGGTAGATCAATTTGAGCCGTTAGCTTAATACCACCCAGACTAACATCGTCAATATGCCCCAAAACGGTCTTATTTACTAGGGCCAGCAATTTATTTGTTCCAAAATCAACAAATGAAATTGAACATTCTATATGATTCACTTTTACACGATGATATTTTCTCCGGTTATAATTGAAGTTTGTTGATGCTTTTTGCGGATTGATAGTAGTGTCTTTACTTTTCAAAGCTCTGACTTCATTCTCTTTTTCCTTAATTTTTTGCTTACTTCTCCAATAACCTAATGAGAAAATGAGTATTAGCAATGTTTCAAATAGCAGGATAGAAAGCAACTAC
>JAWJLM010000178.1 GCA_040191315.1 Bacillaceae bacterium S4-13-56
CGATTGCCTTTTTTGGATATGGATATTATGTAAATAACAAAGACAAGCTACAAGCAATTAAGGTGGACTTTGGTAATGGTCCTGTTGGACCTTCCTTAGATACAATTGGTGAAGACTTAGATTACGCTGGATTTACACGTCCTGTATTCACATATCTTAATGCTCAGTATGCAGCTGAAAAGCCTCAAGTACTTGACTATGCATACTATGTACTAGAAGCTGCACCAGAATTCGCTGGAGA
Source organism: Bacillaceae bacterium S4-13-56 (assembly GCA_040191315.1). Lineage (NCBI taxonomy): Bacteria > Bacillati > Bacillota > Bacilli > Caryophanales > Bacillaceae > Bacillaceae bacterium S4-13-56. The sequence continues at coordinate 242 of JAWJLM010000178.1, forward strand.
AACTGGATTCGCTCCATTACCAGATTCAGTTTATGGCGAATACATTTCCCAGTTAGACTCTATAAAATAAGACTAATTTTAAACATTTGACTGAAGATGGAGGTGTATATGCTTCCATCTTCGTTTCTATACTTGGGCATAGATTTTTTATGCTATTTCATTAGATCTTATTGATAACTCTTATAAATCATAAATAAGAGTCATACTGTAGTAAAGCTGACGTACATCAAGGAATCCCCCTTTATACCTGCAAATTCAAATACTTCGCTTTTAATGTCCCATTAAGTCTATACCTGTCCAAATTTACAAAACCTTTACATTCCTTTCACATTGTATTAATAATCGACTGTTAGTATATGAACTGTTCAAGAGAGAATAGTCTTGAAATTTTGTAAAATAATAAGTTTTAATAAAATCTATTTTTCTAGGGGGATTTACTCAAATGAGTCAATTTAAGAAACTTGGTTTAATCTTTATATTAGTTGCTCTAGCAATCTTCACGGTAGCATGTGGTGATGATAATAACGATGCAGCAGGTGACAATTTGGAAGGTGAAGTTATAGTTGATGGATCTGGTACTGTTTATCCACTAATGGCACG
>JAWJLM010000179.1 GCA_040191315.1 Bacillaceae bacterium S4-13-56
AACGAATTACATTTTTCTAAGTGCGAAAGTTGAGTTAATAAAAGTAATAGGCCAAGAAAGCACAAAAAGACCTTGAAACACGAAGTTCCAAGGTCGATAATTTCAACATGTTATAGAAAGCTAGGGGCAGACCCTCAAATCACCAATAATCACCAATAAAGCTACTGGAGTTCTAGAAGCTTTAATATATCAAAACTTAAACTTAAACTTTTTGACTAGTTAATACTTCAATATCTTTTTTTACCCAACTTATAATTGCCTCTAAACTGGTTATCCCTAGTTTGTTGGCACTAACCCACTTTCCATCGCTATACAGTCTCATGTTTCCTGTATTCGTATTAAGATCCCCAATAACATTAAACCTTCTTGGATGCATACTCGTTGTACATCGGACATTTATAAAACCTGAGTCATTATTATGCTTTACTACTTCTAAACAGTCAATGTTCTTAATTTTGTCAATCAACTGTCTTGAGAAATCATTCATTGTAGTCACACTCCTCCACAAGAGTTACAGACTTTTTGTTTGAAATCAGGATACTTGTCAAAATAAAGTCGTTTAGCTTCATCCATAGTTACAAATGAGAACCAACCACCGTCTATTAATTCACATTTAATCCCCTTGAAACTTGATTCTTTGGAAGGAATATAATTACAATAAGCATTATGTATAGTCAATGTTTTAGTTGGTTTGTCAACGTTTACCCAATTCAAGGGTTCCCCCTCTCTGTTCATTATCAAGAATATTTTATTATAAAAAATATTAAATAGGGTCTGCTGAACGATTCACTAAACAGCCCA
>JAWJLM010000180.1 GCA_040191315.1 Bacillaceae bacterium S4-13-56
CCTTAGTTAAGTTTCTATAGATTTGTTACACTATATAGAAGAAAGGTTGTGTCCGTATGGGAAACAAAAATACAGGCAAAAAATACAATGAAGATTTCAAAAAAATGATAGTAGACCTTTATCATTCTGGAAGTTCAGCTAAAGATTTAAGCAGCGAATATGGCGTATCTGAAGTAACGATTTATGCATGGGTTAAGAAGTTTTCTCCTATTCAAACAGAAGATGGTGATACTGTTACAGCTGATGAAATCGCTAAGATGAAAAAGCAAATGCTTAAGCTGCAGGAGGAGAATGAAATCTTAAAAAAGGCTATGGCCATATTCGCGAAGAAGTAACCCTTTCAGAACTTACTACTATCATCGATGCTCATAAAGAGGAGCACTCAGTTAAACAAATGTGTGATGTCTTAGGTGTGTCAAAAAGCACATATTATCAAACGAAACAGCAAGTGGAGTCAAATCGTGACCGTGAGAATAGAGAAATAACCGAGAAAATTAAGGAGATTCATGAAGAAAGTAAACAGCGCTATGGAGCACTTAAAATCTATGAATCTCTTAAAAAAGAAGGCTATAACGTAAGTATCAAGCGTGTACAACGTCTCATGAAAAAGGCGGGTATTCGCTCGATCATAGTGAAGAAATTTAGACCTACACCAAGCAAAGAAAAAGTAATCGAACGAGACAATATCTTAAAACAAGATTTCCATACCACAAACCTGAATCAAAAGTGGGTGGGAGACATTACGTACATTAACACGTTAAGAGATGG
>JAWJLM010000181.1 GCA_040191315.1 Bacillaceae bacterium S4-13-56
ACACGATGAACGTAGTGAATCGATGTTGACTTATCGACCGTGATGAGGGAACCGACTCTAGTCGATAGGGAGCTTTAGCTAGACATTAGACCTTAAAAAGGAACGGGAATACGATATGAATAGTAATGATATTGGGAAATTAGCGGTTCTGCTAGCAACACTAAGTGAAGAGGAATTAAAACCTTTCCAGGTGCAGTTGGATAGCTATCAGTTTTGCACGGGTAAGGTAGGTTCCATGAACATGCAAAAAATTATCTCGGCTGTAGAAACTGCTGCCAAACGCTCGGAAATTATCCAAGAGAATATTTATCGAGAAACTCATTCCCTTTATCATGCAATTTTAGATGCTCTTCAAGGAGTCACTAGAGGGCAGCTTGCCATTGGGGATATGATGAGGACAGTTGGACTTCGATTTGCAGTGGTACGAGGCAATCCTTATCCGCGAAAAGAAGAGGGGGAATGGTTAGCAGTTGCCTTTTACGGAACGATCGGTGCCCCAGTCAAAGGATTAGAACATGAAACGCTCGGCTTAGGAGTTAACCATTTATAAGGTTAAATCCACTGGAACTAACAAATCTATCACAAAAATATCTAGTTGCCTAGAGCTATTAGTCAATAGGAGGCGACAACGGGATCAGTATGTCCCGTTGTCGCCTTTTTTCAAAGAAAAGCGTAAGTGCCCTTGTTCATCGACGTAAGG
>JAWJLM010000182.1 GCA_040191315.1 Bacillaceae bacterium S4-13-56
TTATTCATACAGATAGGTAAGGGTTTGAAGTTATCTCTCCCTTTTCCCCCTGTTCACACCGTACATGCGACTTTCACCGCATACGGCGTTCCAACTAATCCAATTCATTCAATTCTATGTATTATTAGATTCGACTTTGCTTTCTTCCGAAATCAAATTACTTGATTATGACATTGTAATCGAAGCTCATTCAGTTTTCCTAATTGCTTTTTTGAGAGATTTAAGTTTTTTATTAATGCTTTAATCTTATCATTGTCTTTCATGTGTACTAGTCTATGGACTGATTCATGCAGTATAACTAGATTAGAGAATGAATCATCTTTTGAAAGATGATAAGGATTTTTATGGTGGCAATGCCAATCATTTAGACCTAGTTCTATTCCAGAAATGGCACACTTACCATACTGAGCGATAAATTTACTTATTCGATTGTCGTTATATTCAATTGTTCGATTAGGAATAAAACTTTTCATGCTGTAAGATAAGACATCTTTACTTATGGCTTTTAGCCCTTTGTGTATCTTTTCTCTACCTTCGGTCGTGTAATTGCACGTATCCTGGGAAAAGCATAAATTCGTTTTATATTTTTGGGCATGGATGGGTACAAAAACCATGTTTTGTATCTTATACAGTTTGCAATTGTATCCTTTATACCTCTTTTGTAATGTCTTAGTCATTTCATGAAATTCTGCGTCT
>JAWJLM010000183.1 GCA_040191315.1 Bacillaceae bacterium S4-13-56
TGCTAATTCCATAATCATCAATGGCATAAGAAATCCCCACTTTTTTTAGTTGCTTTAATACTTTTTTCAAATGATTCAAATCATAATTTGTTTCTTTCTCACTAATTTCAAAAACTATGTCTTGATTTGTCAATAGCTTTTCCTTCATAATAATAGTTATAAAGGAGGGGAATTTTGGATTCAATAATGTTGACGGAAAAACATTTACGAACAATATCCCTTCTTTCCTTGTAAAACCTGCTGAATGGTAGGTTTTCAGAGCTTTATGAATGGACCGCGAATCCAATTCATAGAGCTTTTTTTCTTTTATAGCGCTATTAAAAGCAAGTTCTGGATTAGCAAATTTTTTTGACCGAAGTAGTACCTCATACCCTACAATATAACCCTCTTTCAAATCATAAATGGGTTGAAAATGATGAAAAAAGTCCTCATGATCTATGAAGCTACTAATCACCAATACCTATCCCTTCTTACGGACGACAAAAAAGCCCATGCCGAAAAGCATAGACCTACTATACTTCGGCAACCCGGCCACCATAGTCATTTTTAGAATGACTTTAGGTCCGTGGCTTTGCGTCCTTATTTTTCAATAAGTTTGCCTTTTGCGA
>JAWJLM010000184.1 GCA_040191315.1 Bacillaceae bacterium S4-13-56
TTTTCTATTAGAGCATATTTAGTAAAACTCCAAACTGTGTGCCGTGTTCTAACTCATCCACCATGGCAAAGAAGAACGTATCTTGTACTAGAGGGTCACACGTAGATAGTTTTACGTCCCGGTAGAATTCAACTGCCTCTAATTCATCCTTAAGAGCTTTCAAAATACCTTCTTTATAGTGCGAATACTGTATTTGTTTCATTTGATATTCAGGCTGTCTGCCTGTTAGGTGAATGTAAAGCTGGATGAAAGCTTGCAAATGCTCAAGTTCATCTTCATAGGCATGTTGAACAAACTCTCTATTTAATTCATCAGGAGCCTCTTTAAGTAAACGTGCATAAAAATTTGCAGCTGTTGCTTCATCAACTATAGCTTTGTGTACATTCTTTATTAATTGAGGCTGAGACTGGTCCCCAAGCAATGGCGAATAGGGGATATTGAACTTTGCTTTTGATGGGCTCATATTTCTATCCATTTTGTCTTGGATAGGTAATCCGTAGGGGTAATAATAATGACTCATGGTTTTCCTCTCCTTACAATAAAATTCCCACATGTTAGCCTATGTAAGAATAGTTGGGGAGGTAACCATTTT
>JAWJLM010000185.1 GCA_040191315.1 Bacillaceae bacterium S4-13-56
TTCAGAACAGTGGAGCAGTGAAGATAAATTTTTGGTTGTGATGGAAACCTACGCGATGAACCAAGCAGACTTGGCAGAGTATTGCCGAAAAAAAGGACTGTATAAAGAACAGATTGAGGTATGGCGTGAATCTTGTTTAAATGCCAACGGCCTTGAAACTAATCACACAAAGCAGTTAAATCAGGAATTAAAAGAGGAAAAAAGAAAGGCGAAAACCTTAGAAAAAGATTTACGGAAAAAGGAGAAAGCATTGGCAGAAGCTGCAGCTTTATTACTTCTCAGAAAAAAGGCCCAAGCGATCTGGGGGGACCAAGAGGACGAATGATTAACCCATCAGATCGCGCACTTGCCGTAGAACTCATCAAAGAAGCTAACCAAAATGGTGCGCGATTAGCCCTGGCGTGCAAAGAATTGAACATTAGTGTACGCACGTACGAACGGTGGATTTCAGATGGAGGAATTAAGGAGGATGGGCGTCCGTTTGCCTCACGTCCAGAGCCTAAAAACAAACTAACGAAAAAGGAAAAACAAGAAATATTAGAGGTCGTGAAAAAAGAAGAATTTGTAGATTTATCCCCCA
>JAWJLM010000186.1 GCA_040191315.1 Bacillaceae bacterium S4-13-56
TTATTTACATAATATCCATATCCAAAAAAGGCAATCGCATTTTTATCTTTGGATACAAGATCTACTAGAGTGGAATATTCTTGTTGTAATTCTGCTGTTTCTACCATTGGTTCTTCTTCTAGAATATTTTCAACAAAAAATTCATTGGTACCATGGTTTTCATTTGGACCATAAAATTTAATTTCCTCACTAGGCCATTCAGGACGAATATCAGACCATTTCACTTTATCATCTGCTACATAAGCACCAGAAGTGTACATTTTAATAATTTCTTCTTTTGTCATTTCAGTTGCCCAGTCGTTATCTTTATTAATAACCATTGTTAAACCATCATAAGCTAGTTTGAATTCAAGAACATCTTCACCCATGGTTAGTCCATTTTCGTCAAGTGCTGCTACTTCTTCATCTTTAATTGGTCTTGAAGCATCAGAAAAATCAGTTTCCCCCGGGATAAACTTTTGGAAACCTGCAGAAGATCCTGCACGACCAACTTGTACACTTACATCAGGTTGTTCTACATCCATATATTCTTCAGCAATTCGTGCCATTAGTGGATAAACAGTACCAGATCCATCAA
>JAWJLM010000187.1 GCA_040191315.1 Bacillaceae bacterium S4-13-56
GTGGGCGCTCCGAAAAAAGCATCATCTAGCTCTACAATGCCAGCTAGGGTATACATGCTATCACGCTCTCCCATTGCTTTACGGACCTTATGTTGGATCGTCCAAGCGGTTTGATAGGCAACGCCAAGTTCATCAGCAAGGTAGGTTGCAGAAACCCCGCGCTTGTCATGAGCGATGAGGTAAATCGCCCAAAACCATTTTACAAGGTCTGTGCGAGTTTTCTCCAACACAGTACCTGCAGTGACTGTTGTTTGATGGTGGCAATTCGTACACTCATACAAAGGAAGTTTACGGGTTTTGATTTCATAAGCCCGATCGTGCTGACACTTTGGGCAACGGAATCCATCAGACCACTTCATCTTGTATAAATGCTGATGGCACGCCTCTTCCGTTTGAAATGCTTTTTGAAACTGTATCAAATTCATAGATTCCTTTTTAGCCATCTCAATCACTCCAGAACTAATGTTTGGTTTTAGTATATCAAACATTAGTTCGTATGAAAAGAGGAAACTGAGCTAAATGGATAATCAGA
>JAWJLM010000188.1 GCA_040191315.1 Bacillaceae bacterium S4-13-56
TTTGTGCTTCGGGGTTACTCGTAGATTATTCGGTGGAAGCATACGCTCCTCATAATACCTCAGAGAAGTTTATTCAAGAGGTTAGGTATGGCTGGGGTAGCAGGATTCGAACCTACGCATGACGGAAGCAAAATCCGTTGCCTTACCACTTGGCTATACCCCAATATGGAAATGGTGGAGGGGGTAGGATTCGAACCTACGAACCCGAAGGAACGGATTTACAGTCCGTCGCGTTTAGCCACTTCGCTACCCCTCCAAAAAAATAGTATACTTTTTAAGTACACACTTTCATTCATTTTAAAAAAATGGTGCCGGCCAGAGGACTTGAACCCCCAACCTACTGATTACAAGTCAGTTGCTCTACCAATTGAGCTAGGCCGGCATGGTGGAGGATGCAGGGCTCGAACCTGCGACCCCCTGCTTGTAAGGCAGGTGCTCTCCCAGCTGAGCTAATCCTCCAATGGTGACCCGTACGGGATTCGAACCCGTGTTACCGCCGTGAAAGGGCGGTGTCTTAACCGCTTGACCAA
>JAWJLM010000189.1 GCA_040191315.1 Bacillaceae bacterium S4-13-56
AAGGATTTATATCGCCTCTGAATCTAGTTTTTATCGAGTACTTCGTGAACTAAATATGCAAAATCATAGGGGAAGAAGCAAAAGACCTGTACGGAGACTACCAGAAAGCCATTTAGCAAAAGCACCTAACCAGGTATGGACATGGGATATTACGTGGTTAAAAGGGCCGGTGAAAGGCATGTATTACCGACTCTATTTAATTATTGATATTTTTAGCAGAAAAATAGTAGGTTGGGAGATTTGGGAAACAGAGGAATCACAATACGCGGAGGAATTAATAAAAAAGACGGTTGTCAGTGAGAAAATTCAGGGAAGACCATTGGTTCTGCATTCTGATAATGGGAGCCCTATGAAAGCCGTAACTTTTCAAGTGTTACTTGAAAAATTGGGAGTACAAAGTTCTTATTCAAGACCCCGAGTAAGTAACGATAATCCGTATTCTGAAGCGATGTTTCGGACCTTAAAA
>JAWJLM010000190.1 GCA_040191315.1 Bacillaceae bacterium S4-13-56
CCAATCGGAATCACTAAGCAAAAAGCGTCTAAGTCCTTTATTTTAAGGGGTTAGACGCTTTTTTCTTTATACTTTGCATTGATTTTGATACCTTTAAATCTTATGTTGGGGGGAATTTGGGGAAAATCATTAAATTCCTCTGCTTTAATATTCTCCAACACTTTAATTAGACTTCACATTTGATTAAAATGTTAATTACATCTTATACTGCAACATCTTTCACGATGTTGTCGGATAGTGCATAAAAAAAAGGTTCTTCTGCTTTTAAAATGTAATGTTTTTCTCGATGATATACTCCTTTTTTACCGATTGCGTTAAACTAATGTTAAACCGTTTAACTCTTAGAGGATATGATTCTCTCATTTTCATTATTTAAAGTTTGTGTATTTAAGTAACATTACTTTATATTTGTAACTTGCGGTGATTGTCAAGATAGTTGTCGTATTTAACTTGTTTACTAG
>JAWJLM010000191.1 GCA_040191315.1 Bacillaceae bacterium S4-13-56
TTCAGAAAATTCACTTAGTATTTTATAAATATTTTCTGCTTTTTCAGGATTAATAGCTACTTTTGAATATCCTTTATAAGAAGATGCCCATTCAACTTCTACTGTAGTATCTAAATCTCTTAATGTCTTTGTCCATTCAGAATAATTTTTTAAAGCACGAGGTCCCAAGAATGAGATTGACTCACTTAGGGTTTCTTCTCCTTCAGAAGAAAACAGAAGCTCAAACAACTCCGATAATATTTGAGACTGTACTGGTTCATCAAACAAATTCTCGGAAGAATGTTTTAATTCTAAAACAGCTTTAAATGACCCAGCCCTTGCTTCCTTAAATATCACTTTCCTATCCATCAAAAAGCCCGCCAAGTGGCTCATGCATAAACCTACTCAGTGGGTTCCTTTATTACTTCTTCACCATATATTCGTTATAAC
>JAWJLM010000192.1 GCA_040191315.1 Bacillaceae bacterium S4-13-56
CTTCATCTAGCTCAACCACCATTTCCGTGTCGGCTTCAGCTTGGGCTTTCCCTACACGTTTTACAATACTCCCAACGGTTGTATGACTGATGTCTACTGATGTCCATTCTTTTAAGACTCTTGCAGTTTCACGATAATCTGTTTCGCTAGCCATTTCTGCTATCTTAACCTCTACTAATGCACTATGCCGTTGATACTTTCGTAGTCCCAACCATTCATCAAATGGATGCCTACAGTTGCCTTTTTTGTCCCTCATGGAAGTATGACGGAACGTCACACCCCCAAAAGTAAACTGTACTGTTTTTTCATCATCCCTTATAACTGTCCAACCTTCGGCTTGCTTTTGTTCCTTAATCACTTGATCCAACTGTGTGAATGTGTCCCCCAAAAGGGAAGAAAATATTTGGTGCATATATATTTTTACAT
>JAWJLM010000193.1 GCA_040191315.1 Bacillaceae bacterium S4-13-56
ATTTTCTAACCGAATGATTTCTTGAAATTGGGAGGCTTGACAAGGAGCCTCTGTGAGCATAGATTTCTATGCCAGGAAGCCAGCTTACTTAAAAAACATGCTGGCTTGCCAAGTGAGGCTATCATGCTCACTTCTCCATGTAAAGCCGGCTCTCTATTGGGTTCTATGCTGCCACCTGGGCATTTAGTTCGTTTTCAAGCTCTTGCGGCGTTTTATAGCCTATACTTCCATGAATTCTTTTACGGTTGTACCAACCTTCAATATATTTAAACAACTCTATGTTTGCTGAGTTGAAATCTAAGTATCTAACGTGATTCACTTCTTCTTTCTTTAAGATCGCATGGAAGGATTCAATACAGGCATTGTCATAAGGGCAGCCCTTACGACTAAAGGAGTGTTCCATTCCATACGA
>JAWJLM010000194.1 GCA_040191315.1 Bacillaceae bacterium S4-13-56
ACAGGCAGGCATTCTAACCAACTGAACTACCGGACCATTTAATTTATATGGCAGTACTTTATAATACTACTGATTGTCTGTTAGCTATGAAACATATTTGAGGTAGATAACAAATATATTTTGGTTGCGGGGACAGGATTTGAACCTGTGACCTTCGGGTTATGAGCCCGACGAGCTACCAGACTGCTCCACCCCGCGATAGTGTAGAAAATCTCATACGATCCTCTATAAAAGGTATTAAACTGTTCGTCGCGTTGCGAGTTTATTCGATGAAGCTTACGCTCCTCACAAAGCCTTGTGGCTTTGCTCCACCCCGCGATAGTCTAGAAAATTTTTTATGATCTTCTATTGAATTATATGGTGGAGGATGCAGGGCTCGAACCTGCGACCCCCT
>JAWJLM010000195.1 GCA_040191315.1 Bacillaceae bacterium S4-13-56
TCTGATTATCCAACTAGCTCAGTATAGGTCACAGTGGTTGATGACACACAACATGGAGCCAATCGGTTAAACAGTTCGTTTTTTATTGCTCGACGGTTGAATCGGTAACAGAATTCATCCAGGTATGCTTGCAAATGTTTGGAATCCAACCCATGATAGGTCCCGCCAATAAAGGCTTTAGCATTGGAGATGACCGTATGAAGCCACTTAAGATGATCTGGATTATCCGCTGGATTAAAGAGTTTGGCTTCATGATTAAATCCTTCTTTCGCCAAAGCTTTATAAGATCGGTACTTATCACTTGTAATGGTTGATCCAGACTCAATGGACTTTTGTGCAAAGTTAACAAGTGTAACACCTTTAACGTCAGGAATCACTTGCATCTTAA
>JAWJLM010000196.1 GCA_040191315.1 Bacillaceae bacterium S4-13-56
TTCAGTTTGTACTTGAAGTTTTCAACTGATTTTTGGTTTGGACGATCTTTTTAGTAAATGCGATAAATGTGAAGGTTATTGGACTTTCCTCGAGGAGGTGTACCCAGTTTTTGAATATGATAACCAAGCAATGGCTGCTTTCCTCGATGAACTTAAGAAGCAAGATGAACTGCTCACAGACTTTGATCCACTCCTCTGGCACAGTATGATTGAGCACGTGACAGTCAATAGCGCCGACGATATGAATTTTGTTTTCAAGAACGGGACAGAAATAAATCTCTAGCATTTTACAGCGAAACAGCCCGCACTATGGAGAGCTGTTTTTGTTGCTTTTATATTTGTTTATCTAAGAGCCACAGGACAAAATTAAAATCCTGATAAAGC
>JAWJLM010000197.1 GCA_040191315.1 Bacillaceae bacterium S4-13-56
AGGGAATAGAAAAGGGAATAGAAAAGGGAATAGAAAAAGGAATAGAAAAAGGAATAGAAAAAGGGAAAGAAGCAGCAATTCACGAGGTGGGTAAACGAATGCTGGAAAAAGGTAAGTCAATTGAGGAAATAATGGAGATGACAGGGTTAGATGAAGAGGAGATCAAGAAATTAGAAATGCAACTGTAGAAAAGCGTAAAAACCCTAGTTGTTTTAAAGGCTGGGGTTTAGTTTATTTGTGCAGAATATAGCTCTGAACCCCTCTATGGTATGTTTGTGTCAACACCAAAAATGAAGGGGAAATGCACTACATCAAGGTTGGGGGCAAGAATTGTACCCAACAAGACATATTTGCAATTGAATGATGAGCAAGAGGAAGA
>JAWJLM010000198.1 GCA_040191315.1 Bacillaceae bacterium S4-13-56
TCCGATACCAATTTTTGTTTTCAAATATCAAACAAAAAATTAATTGGAAAAGATAACCGCAAGAAAAGCCAAAAGACTTTGTAATACCAGCTTTTCTTAGATGTTTTAGTACCTGTAATTCTTTAAATGTGGATGTTAGTTCATTTGGTAGTTGCTTATTTTGATCATTATTCGTTATCATATAGGAGACACCTCTTCTGTATGGTTATGTGGATTCTTATCAAATCAACTATACCAAACAATGAGGTGTTTTTTCATGTCTTTTTATTTGTAAATGACCATACTTAAATAGCTACTAGCATTACAGCCTGTTGAACGAATTACATTTTTCTAAGTGCGAAAGTTGAGTTA
>JAWJLM010000199.1 GCA_040191315.1 Bacillaceae bacterium S4-13-56
TTGCACCATCTGACCAGCCAAGGGTAAGCATTCGAAAGCCTTTATAAAAGCGCATTTTTTGAGAGGCATGATCAAAACAACGAGCTAGTAACTCAACCGTTTTACTACGATTTCGATCATACGAAGAATCATCTAATATTAAGACCTTCGGTCGGTCATGATTCGAGAGTTTCGTTACTTTTCCAATGGTATGGACACTAAGAAACAGTAAAAATCTACGCCACGCGAAGGTAGACTGATTTAAGAAACGATAGACGGAGTCCTTAGCAGGAAAATCGGCAGATTTTCTACTTTCAAGCGTCCGATACCAATTTTTGTTTTCAAATATCA
>JAWJLM010000200.1 GCA_040191315.1 Bacillaceae bacterium S4-13-56
AAAACAAGCAAGAGCAACAAAAGTTATGTGCTTCATAGGTTGGATGAAGCACAAAACTGGCAAAAGCAACGAAAGTTATGTGCTTCATAGGTTGGATGAAGCCCAAAACTGGCAAGAGCAACGAAAGTTATGTGCTTCATAAAGGTGATGAAGCACATAACTGGCAAGAGCAATGAAAGCTATGTGCTTCAAAAAGGTGATGAAGCACATAACTGGCAAGAGCAATGAAAGTTATGTGCTTCATAAAGGGAATGAAGCCCAAAACTGGCAAGAGCAACGAAAGTTATGTGCTTCATACAGGTGATGAAGCCCAAAACAAGCAAGAGCAAC
>JAWJLM010000201.1 GCA_040191315.1 Bacillaceae bacterium S4-13-56
GTGTCCATGGTGACATGGAATCTGAAGGAAGCTCGAGGCAAACCTCCGGTCTGACGAACAGAAACCATATAGGAGGCAACGTATGAGGGTAAGACTGCAAGAGAAGTCAAAGTCCAATAGCTACTTTAATATTCATACGGTGTAAATATGGCAGATAGATGGAGGGAAAGAGTTCGCACCTTAACCGGGGAGGTCTCACTGTCTAAACCAAAATCCTGTAGCGATACAAGACTGGATAGTGAGAAGTCAGCAGAGGCCGTAGTAGTGAAGATATCTAACGAAAGTTAGAGGGAGCGAAGGGCTGAACAATTTTATCGT
>JAWJLM010000202.1 GCA_040191315.1 Bacillaceae bacterium S4-13-56
TTTTATATCAATCCTGGCAATGTTTACTTAACAGGTTATTTTGTTTAGTTTTCAAGGTTCAAATGGCGTCACTTCAAAATGGCGACTTAATTATTTTAACACAAATCAGTACAATAAGTCAACACTTTTTAAATATTTTCTTTCTAAAACGATAAAGAACTTAGTGTTTTAGAATGATAGTTAATATTTTTAATGAATATCCCTTTTGCTCAGAATAACTAGCCAAGCAAACAGACGTTTGATATACTTATGTTGCAAACAAACGTTCAGAAAGGGTGTTCTAAATGGCTAAATACCAAAAGATGAGTTTAATTA
>JAWJLM010000203.1 GCA_040191315.1 Bacillaceae bacterium S4-13-56
TTACACGGTTAGCTGCCATTTCACTTTTGACCATAATAATACAGTCGTCCGCATATCTAACGAAGCGAAGCCCTCGGTTTTCGAGCTCTCTGTCCAATTCGTTAAGCATAATATTACTTAGTAATGGCGATAAGTTTCCTCCTTGCGGAGTTCCGATGACGGTTTCTTTATATTCTTCATCAATTTGTACTCCACTTACTAAGAATTTACGAATGAGTGAGATAACGTCCCCGTCGTCCACAGTTCTTGATACAAGATTCATTAGCCTGTCATGATTGACCGTGTCGAAGAAACGTTCTAGGTCTATATCA
>JAWJLM010000204.1 GCA_040191315.1 Bacillaceae bacterium S4-13-56
ATAATCAACTAATGATTATCCTCCTACTCGATTATTTAGTGTTAAGTACCTATTAACAATAAAACTTTGATATGTAAAAGTTGGCGGGACTGTGTGGGAATCGAACCCACCAGAGACGTCACGCGCCTCTCGGACGGTTTTGAAGACCGTGGGGGACACCAGTACCCCATCCAACCCCGTGAAAAGGAACATGTTCTATTATACGATGGAATCTTTCTTTTGACAAGAAATGTTTTATTACAGATTTTTCAAACGAGAAAGCCACCTCCTTTAGGTGTGGGAGGAGAGTGAGGTCAAATACG
>JAWJLM010000205.1 GCA_040191315.1 Bacillaceae bacterium S4-13-56
ACAAGAAGTGTGGGAAGAATTCGAAATTCAAATTGTGACTATCGAATGCGACAAGGACCATGCTCATATTTTTTTAAACGCGCCCCCAAAACGAAGTCCTTCCGAGATCATGGCTAAAATGAAAGGATTCACTTCTAAAAAAATAAGAGAGGAGTTTCCACAACTTCAGCACTTGTCTAGCCTATGGACGCGTTCATTTTTTGTGACCACTGAAGAGAATGTTT